>JBBJOD010000375.1:0-5431 GCA_037721715.1 Chitinophagaceae bacterium
TTTCTGTTAAAGATAAGATATTTCACCGTCATAGTATATTTGACATGACACTAGTCTATTTTTTTACTATTTTGAATACTTTGCAATTACTTGAGCGCTAAAAACCGCCTAAACCATAAAAATAGTATAATATTTTTGTTTTCAATTATTCAACATCTGCGGGTTGCTTGATTTATTTGCTGCATATGTCATTAATTGCTGCCACCGATTCAGTGCGCATTAAACCGGGTTAACACGTTGTTGCGGCTTTTTAACCATCGGGATTGATAATTGCATAAAGCCGGTTATAGCAACGACAAATAGAAATGAACAATTCTTCGATTTCTTCAGACCCGTAAGGTTAAAAAGGATTTCATACAAAATTTTCAATCTTCCCAATTTTTATTAATAAAACCGGTATTATGCAATTAAAACAATATCCTTATTACATCAAGTCGACAGTTTCACTATTCGGTATTATACTTTTTGTGTATTGCCTTTCTAATTTGCAGGGCATTCTTGTACCACTTGCTTTCGCCGGAGTGATTGCCATACTATTAAATCCATTGTTCAACAGGCTTCAAAGGCATAAAGTGCCCAGGGTTCTGGCAATAATAGTTGTACTTCTTGCGGCTTTTGTCTTTATAAGCGCGATCATGTATTTCCTTTCTTCTCAAATAGCAAGGTTTTCAGATACCCTTCCGTTGCTAAGACAAAAATTTGAGATAATTTTAAACCAGTCTACGCATTGGCTGGAAAGCAATTATGGGGTAGCAATCGATAAACAGGTGGAAATGTTGAAGCAGGCGGTAGATAAAAGCAAAGGACTATTAGGTCAGACAGTTAGCACCGCTTTAGGCACCCTGGGACTTCTTCTGCTGATTCCCGTATATGTTTTCATGTTCCTTTTTTACAAGCCGCTAATTCTAAACTTTTTATTTGAAGTATTTGCTGAAGAAAATGCCAAACAGGTTTCAGACGTTTTAAACCAGACAAAGTCATCGATACAAAGTTATATGGTGGGTCTAATGCTTGAAGCACTGGTAGTGGCCATTCTGAATTCTACAGCTTTGCTGATTCTAGGTGTTAAATATGCTATTTTAATTGGAGTAATAGGTGCGCTGCTTAACCTGCTGCCCTATATCGGAGGGCTTATCGCGATTATTCTGCCGGTTTTGATGGCGACCGTAACTAAAGACGGGTATTCAACCCAATTAGGCGTTATAGCGGCTTACATTGTGATTCAATTTATTGACAATAATATCCTGGTGCCGCGTATTGTTTCTTCTAAAGTCAAGATCAACGCGTTGATATCCATCCTGGCTGTATTATTGGGTGGGTCTTTATGGGGAGTTTCAGGAATGTTTCTTTCCATACCATTTGTTGCCATATTAAAAATTATCTTCGACCGGGTTGATGACATGAAACCTTGGGGTAAATTACTGGGGGATGAGGTGCCTACGCGTCACAAAGGAGAAATTTGGAACAGGTATAGAAAGAAATCTTCCCTGGCAGAAAAAATAGTCACGCCTAACGTGTAAGATTAAAGTAATTGTGGTTGTTGCGTACAAAATGGCAGTACGATAATATCACTTACAGCATGACTGTCTAAATGTATTGATGGTCAGATAAATTTGGTTATCTTAAATGAAGCCTTTTACAAACGATGATTCAAAACCAACGCTAATCATTTTTCCATTCAACCTTCTTTCGCATTACCTGCGTTGCCTCATGCTGGCAAGGTACCTATCGCCCTACTTTCGTATTGTATTTGCCAATTCAAAAGAATACTCCCGGTTTATACAAGATGAAGGTTTCGAAAGTTTTGAGTGCCTTTGCCTCGATGCAAAAGAAGTGATGAAATCTGTAATAAAATTCGATTTCTCGTGGATGAATGAAAAAGACCTGGAAGCGGTCTTTACAGACCAGGTTAGGGTCATAAAGCAGTTGGAGCCGCATGTAATTTTAGCCGATACCTCACCATCGGTAAAAATGGCAGCTGAAAAGACAGGTGTTATTTTCGTAGAAATAATGAATGGGTATATGAGTAAATATTATACCTATGGACGGAAAATTTCCAGAACACATCCTGTTTACCCGTTGATTAAAATGTTGCCGCTGCCTCTAATTACAGCTTTAACAAACAAGGGAGAGGAAATAGCGATGGACAATGTGCATCGTCCTTTTAAAAAAATACGGAAGAAGTATGCTCTTTCAAGAAAATCCTCCTACCTGGATGAATTGGAAGGCGACATTAACATCATCTGCGACCTCGAGGAACTTTTTCCACAAAAAACATTGCCGCATAATTATGTAATGATGGCACCATTATATAACGATCCACCTGAAAATATAACAGAATTTGTGGAGAAATTAGACAGTACCAGGAAATCGATCTTCATTAGTATGGGAAGTACAGGTGACTGGCAGAAAATGGTATTTTTAAATGAGCCTGTTTTTGCCAGATATAATGTAGTTACAGCCGGTGATGATCTGCATGTATTAAATGCTGATCATATTATTCAACAGTCTTTTGTAAATTTTCATGAACTTTTTCCACAAATCGACCTGGTGATATGCCATGGGGGGAATGGCACTATCTACCAGGCATTGTATTATGGCATACCGTTATTGTGTAAAACAAATCATTTCGACCAGGAATGGAATGTGGCTGCATTGGAAAGATGCGAATTAGGACGATCACTCGATGAGATCAATTTGACAACAGATTACCTGGATGTTATTGAAGAATGGATAGCTGAAAAGCATACTAGTAAAATACTACCTGTTTTTAGAAAGAGGATGTTTGAAGAAAAGGATAAGATGAAAAGCACAATCGAAAAGGTGACACAATTGCTTTTTTCAGTGACCGTTGGTACCACTGCTAAAGTTCACCAGTTATGATATTGTGATGTTACAGATTACTGAATGAGGATTCGCGATCGGCTATCAGCTTAGAATTACCCGAAACTCTACTATGTATGGGTATTCATTATTGCTGGTGGCTTAGAGAAGTATGATACAAAAAAGGCATATCGTCGGGTGGTGATTATCTATGTTGATCATAGTAGTTTACCGGCAGGCAACCGGATAATGTTTTAAACTCGTTGGTAGTAAGCTGAGGCGTGTTAGCTGTTTCTACCGCCTCTTCCAGCTGCTGCAGGGTCCTTATCCCAACAACTGCAGAAGCAATAGCTCTGTTTGCCAATGCAAATTGTATCGTTGTTTGAGAAGCACTTCTCTGGGGCCCTGAAACCATTTTGACAACTGCCGCAGCTTTTTTTACTTCGTGCTCACTGTAATCGAGAAACGATTTTGGAGGCTTATTAACCAGCAGGCCTTTGGCAAGACTTCCTCTTGCAAGTACTCCTATAGAATGTTGTTGCAGCAACGGTAAACAAGTTTCTTCCGGGCGCCTGTCGAGCAATCCGTATTGCATCATGACACTTACAATGTTCGATCGGCGCACATATTCGTTAATAACAGTGGGCCTGATGGAAGAAATGCCATAGTACCTAATTTTACCTTGTTTCTGTAAAATTTCAAACGCTTCAATGGTCTCATCTATCGGGTCATCCATTGTGCCGCCATGCAATTGGTAAAGATCAATGTAATCCGTCTGAAGCCTTCTTAAACTTTCTGACACCGCGAACAAAATGTGTTTTTTGCTGGCGTTCCAGTCTAACCCGCTACCAACCTTCCGTAATACATTACCGGCTTTTGAAGCAATGATCATTTCATGGCGCCTTGTTAAGAAAGCTTTACCCAGGGTTTTTTCATTCAGTCCATTTTGATAGATATCAGCTGTATCAAAGTAGTTGATTCCCCTGTCGAGTGCCTGGTTAAGTAAAAGTATGTTTGCCTGCTCAGTATCTTCCAGCGACATGCAGCCGAAGCCGATTTCACTCACTGACAATGAAGACCGCCCCAGCATGTGATAGTTCATAAAGGCTTATTTTATTTTAATTTTAAATCAGAGATATATATCTACCTGCTTTGAATCGAATGTTATAAATCGCGCGAAGTCATCATGCCATTTATATCTGCAACATGGCCAATAATAATTATTGCCGGATGAGAGATATGATGTTGTTCTGCCAGGAAAGGCAGATCTCTAATAAACCCTTTCGCAATTTTTTTTTGCGGAAGGGTCGCATGCTGGATGATGACCGCTGGCATATGCCCTGAACCTTCTGCCATGTAGATGGCCGCTATGGTAGCAAGCTTTTTCATGCCCATATAAATGATCACTGTTGCCTTGCTTCGGATAGCGAGTGCAAGATCATTGGTCAGTGATCCATCTTCTTTAGTGCCGGTCATTACCCAGAAACCTTCGCTGACATGCCGGTGAGTCAAGGGGATATCTTCAAGCCCAGCAGTTTGCATGGTTGTTATTCCGGGTATATAAGACGTTTTGATCCCCTGCTCACGTGCAAATAGAATTTCTTCAAAGCCCCTGCCAAAGATGTAGGGATCTCCCCCTTTTAACCGTACTACTTTGCCTTTGGTAAAAGCCATTTCTTTTATAAGAGCATGGATAGTTTCCTGCGGTGTATAATTTCCATAAGGCTGTTTACCTACATATTGCTTTTCGCAGTCTTCCCGTGTAAAAGCAAGTAATTCCTTGTTAGCCAGGTTATCATATAAAACAACATCTGCCTGCTGAAGCGCCTTATATGCTTTTATGGTAAGCAGTTCAGGGTCTCCTGGGCCAGCCCCTACCACTATTAACTCCGGTACAATAACTCTATTATTACCTTGTATTACATCATCCATCTTGAGATCATTGATTAGAGAACAACTGTTACTTTCCAGGTTAGCCCTTACCGGCAAAAAATAAATGAGAAGTACAAAGATAAGTCAATGATATGGGGGTTTCTTTTAATGGACAGGCAAAAAAAAGGACCGGAGAAACTCCGGCCCTTGATAATTTCTAAATTGAATCAGTCTTATCCGATCAATTTCACGTTTACGGCATTCATGCCTTTCTGACCATTTTGCAGATCAAATTCAACGCGATCATTTTCTTTGATTTCGTCAATTAGTCCACTAACATGTACAAATGTTTCTTTGTTAGAATCATCATGCTTAATAAAACCGAATCCTTTTTCAGTGTTGAAAAACTTAACGGTACCTTGTGTTTTGTCCATCATTGTATAAATTGGTAATAAATTAATTTTCGAAGATACGACTAAATCGACAATCTGCCAACAGCTTTTGAAAAATGCGCTCCAGGGAAACCCTTTCAACGAAGTTTTAAATTAAATCAGGCAAGTAACGCTTATGTTATTTAAATTAACTAAGGCTGATTGCATGAGATTGATTATATAACTAATTTCGACGGTATCTGCTATAATAAGTAATCTGAGATATACTTATTCCGGTAAAATTAATTTTAGTTTTCCAGGTAAGATACTTGCCTGTATGTTATTTACTTTTCCCAGGTACTCCC
>JBBJOD010000376.1:0-5406 GCA_037721715.1 Chitinophagaceae bacterium
ATTCAGTCTGCATTTGATGTTATAGAAGAACATTGAAGAACGCATTTTTGTGTTCAACGAATCGGAATTGCTTAAAATGGTATTTATGCCTAGGATTTTTAATATGAGTAAGAATAGAATCCTTTTAATAGGAGGCAACTTTTACCCTGAGCCTACAGGAATTGGAAAGTACAATGGCGAAATGATAGAATGGCTAGCCAAGGAGGGTCATAGTTGTACCGTGGTTACTACTTTTCCTTACTATCCGCAATGGAAAGTGCAGGAGCCATACGCCGGAAAAAGATCATTTTGGTTCGAGAGCGAGAAGATCTATAAAACGGGCTCACAAAGTATAAATATTATCAGGTGCCCGCATTTTGTTCCGGTAATACCATCCGGACTTAACCGCCTAATCTCCGAATTTTCATTCTTTTTTTCTGCCTACCTTATTATCTTATTGTTGCTGTTCAAGAAGAAATACGATTATATCATCAACGTTGCTCCTCCTTTCGAAACAGGGTTATTGGGCATGATCTACAAAATATTCCGGGGTGGGAAGCTTTTATATCATATCCAGGACCTGCAGGTTGATGCTGCACATGACATGGGTATCATTAAATCAAAAAGAATCATTAACCTCTTTTTTTATCTCGAAAGGCTTATACTTAACCATTCGGAGTTTATTAGTACGATATCAAGCGGGATGATGGAAAGGGTGAAGACGAAGTGCAACAAGGAAATTGCCTTCTTCCCTAACTGGGTAGACGTAAATGCTTTTTACCCTGTAGTCAATAAAGCTGAGCTTAAGATTAAGTATGGTTTTAGCCCTTCTGATACCACAATTTTATATTCAGGTGCAATCGGTCATAAACAGGGTCTTGAAGCAATATTGCATACCGCTAAGGCCCTGGAAAGCTTTACAAATATAAAGTTTGCCATTTGTGGTTCGGGTCCTTACAGGCAAAATCTTATCAACATGCAAAAAAAGATGAATTTAAACAATGTAACGTTTTTACCCTTGCAACCATTAAACAGCTTTAACTCCTTCCTGAATATGGCCGACATCCATCTTGTGTTGCAAAAAGGAGAGGCCAGCGATCTTTATCTCCCTTCCAAGTTGTGCACGATTCTTTCTGTTGGAGGAGTGGCCATTGTTACGGCCAGGTTGGGTACGAGCCTCTACGATATAGTAAGTACACATAACCTGGGTATTTTGATGGAGCCAGAAAATCAGGATGCTCTTACAACGACTGTCATTAATATACCCCAAATTACTACTGAACTGGCGTTAAAGTCTAAAAATGCCCGAGAATATGCGGTCAATAATCTGGCGACAAATAGAATATTAGAAGGCTTCTTCAGCAAAATGTTTCTTACGCGTGAGTGAGAGGAGACATATGCTGAATGTAAGACTACCTTAAAAATTAAAACACGCTAAGCGTTTTGATAATTCGTCTTCTAATTAGCGCTTAAACATGGATTGGGAAAAGGCGGACAGGAAACATGCAAGGTTGGGCCGTACATTAGCCTAATTTCGACCTCTTTTTAGCACTTTTAACCTCAGAGAGCCGGGCAAGATGATGGAAGTATTATGATGTGTAAAACGAACGTTGTGATAAATAGATTCTACTTATGGAAATCTCAAAATTTAAATTAGTAGCGTGATTCCGGAACAACACAATAGGACAAATAGTCATTTTCAAAAAAATAAACGGCTTCTTTTACTGGTGCCGTTGCAAAAAGTTTATTAAGAATCAGTATAAAAGATAAAACTAATAATGAAAGGAGTAGCAGTGGGATTGTTAGCATTACGGATAATAACTTGACCATTCTTCTTCTGTTTATAAATTATCACCCATAATTATGCCAAGTATTTGCAAGTATAATGTGAAGTATTGCTTTGCTTATGCAGCTGAAGCGCTTAAGTACTTTTAAGGACAAAGTGCACGAGAAACTGGAACGATCTTCATAATTAATTACCATGCTTTAAGGTGGCCATTGCCCTTTCAAAAGTTCGCCTCACATAGTAAGGCAAAGTTTTCCCAGGACTAAAAATTATGTGGCGAAGATTCCACACATGATGTTTAATCAAAAATATAAGATTTTTCAGGATTGTGTTCAACAGCGAAAATTATTGCGCATGGTGATTGAGCGTTTCAGAGCTTTCGGTGACTGTGAAAGAAGAGTAGTTAAACCTCAAATCCGGTTTAGTGGTAAGCAGATTGAGAAAATAAGATTAAACGAGCCGGAAATAAATTTTCGACGTGAAAATCTGCATAATTTTTAAATCGGAATATGTCAATTGCCATAAAAGTAGAGGGATTGTCTAAAGTTTACCAGCTGGGTGAATTTTCGAGCGGAACCTTATCAAGGGACATCGAACAATGGTACTTCAGGTTAAGAGGAAAGGAAGATCGTTATCAAAAAATCGGGGAAACAATCAACCGCTCACCTAACCGTAAAAACGAATTAGTATGGAGCCTTAAGAATATAAACCTTGAAATATTACAGGGTGAAGCTGTTGGCATTATAGGCAGCAATGGCGCCGGCAAAAGTACGCTGCTGAAGATTTTGAGCCGGGTAACTTCACCAACTAAAGGTAGTGCCAAAATTAAAGGACGTATTGCTTCTTTATTGGAAGTCGGTACTGGTTTTCACCCTGAATTAACCGGGCGCGAGAACGTATTTCTGAATGGTGCTATTATAGGTATGCGCAGAGAAGGGATAAAGAAAAACTTTGATGCAATCGTAGACTTTGCCGGAGTTGAGCAATACATCGATACGCCGGTAAAAAGGTACTCCTCAGGAATGTATGTTCGCCTTGCTTTTGCAGTAGCAGCACACCTGGAATCTGAAATATTAATTGTAGATGAGGTATTGTCTATAGGTGACTATGAATTTCAGAAGAAATGCCTGGGAATAATGGGTGAAGTTTCCAAAGAAAAAGGTAAAACGGTACTTTTTGTTAGTCATAACATGGCTACTATCCAGGCGTTATGCACGAAAGGAATAGTGCTTAATAAGGGTAATACGCTTTTTGAAGGTAGCGTTTCCTTGGCGATACAAGAATATACACGGTTACATTCAAAAAACGGGTCACTAGACTATAACGGCAGGGGATTCATAAAGCGGATTAGTATAGAAAATATTAATAATACCATCAAGTACCATTCAGAATTAAGCATACTGATAGAATTCAGGTCAGAGATATTAATAAAAAACCTGGTTGTCGGAATTGTGATAAAAGACAGGTTAGATGTGTCGATAGTGGGTATAAACAACAGGCACTATATCAATAACAAGTTGCATGAAAGAGATATCTACAAAGGTGTCATGAAAGTAACTTTTAAGCCATTGACGATCCTGCCTGGTTTGTATAAACTGGATGTATACTTCGGAGATTCGACGGAAGACTTGGAATCTGTGCATGATGCTATATCGTTTGAAGTTGAAGAATCTATAATAAACACGACAACTCATCCACTCGATCTCTCTATAAACAAGGTTTTTATGAGCGACATCAGCTGGGAATTGGATCATGAATAAAGAAATATTTCACGACTTCTTTAAATATATCATATCCTCTATATTTAAGTAATGTTTTATAATCTGACAAAACACAGGCATTATATAGGGATAAATCTCTCATGCACGGTTTACAGGGAGACAACACGGAAGAACACAGCTATTGGTGTTTTTAGAAACTGAATGATGCCCTGTTAGAAACAAAAGGTCCGGCTTCGTTAAGATTCGTTTAGAAGTTAGAAAACCACATGAAAAAAGATCCGCACCAACCTTTAGTTTCGATAATAACCCCCCTATTTAATCAGGAAACCTACGTAGACGAAGCGATTGTAAGTGTTATTAATCAAACATATGCAAATTGGGAGTTGATTTTGGTAAATGATGGATCCACGGACAAGAGTACTGAAATAGCAAAGAAATATGCAGCAAGGTATCCAGAAAAGATCGTTTATGTTGAACATGAAAATTTCCTCAACAAAGGTATAAGCGCTTCACGTAACCTCGGCCTTCAAAAATCTAATGGCCGCTTTTTAGCTTTCCTGGATGCGGATGACATTTACCTGCCCAAAAAATTGGAAAGTCAAATGTCAATCTTGCTTGCTCACCCCAGTGCCGCTATGTTGTATTCTTCTACTGAATATTGGTATAGCTGGACCCGAAATCCGGAAGATCAGGAAAAAGACAGGATTTGGAGCCTATTTGGCGTCGTGCCGGATCAATTGCTACACCCTCCCGTGTTGTTAACCGTGTTTCTAAACAATGTTTCGGCTATTCCGTGCATGGGAAGTTTGCTGTTACGCAAAGAAGCTCTTGAAGATACGGGCGGTTGGGAAAGTTCTTTTCGGGGTTTGTATGAGGACCAGGTATTGTATTCAAAAATTGCCTTTAAGTATCCAATTTTTGTCTCGAGCGGGTGTTGGGATAAATACCGGCAGCACCCCGCATCAATGTGCCATACAGCCAAAAAAGATGGCCAGATTGATTCAGCAAAGTATACCTACCTGATATGGCTTAAAAACTATTTGACTAATGGTGGTGCAGCCCCAGACAGGGCCGTTCGGAAAGCTTTACAAAATGCCCTTCTTCCTTTTCATTATCCATTTTTGAATACCTTGAAGATGCTAAAGATAAACATATGGCTGCATGTCAAAAAGCACATAAAGAGGTACTTATTTAAATAACCGGCGTAGCGTATTTAACCGATTTTTACCTGACGAGACACGCTAAGCGTCTTTCCATAATTTACAGAAGGCTCTTGTGGTGCCAGTTAGCATCCATGCTGAACGTGATCAGGTAAACGATATTAAGCTTTGCTACCTGGAAACAATTTTTGAAGATGAAGTAATTGTGATAATATAGTTCGACTATTTATTACTACATTGAAAATTTAATAATATTATCATTACTGTCTGACTAAACTACCTGGAATGTTTAAATTCAGAAAAATCAACACAACTAATAACTTACTGTTTTAAAAATGGTCGATAGAAGACGCTTTATCAGGAATACTGCAGTTACTGCAAGCGCGATGCTCAGTTCAACCTTTTCAACCGCATTTCATGTGAGCGCAATTGAATCTTCGAGATTCAATAAGCCCGCACAAGGACCTTTCCTCCATGGAATTGCATCAGGCGATCCCCTGCATGACCGGGTGATTATCTGGACCAGGATTACCCGGGAAAATGATGGGCCTGTTAAAGTGGAATGGCAAATCTCGAGGGCGGATTCATTCCATAATATTCTGCAATCCGGTGAACTAACTACTGACCGGGATAGAGATTACACCATCAAGGTAGATGTACAGCAGCTGTCACCAGCGACGACCTATTATTACCGGTTTGTTTCCGATAACAAAAAATCGCCAGTAGGCAAAACGAAGACTACTGCTGCCACATCAGACAG
>JBBJOD010000377.1:0-5378 GCA_037721715.1 Chitinophagaceae bacterium
TTACAAAGCTAATGAAAATAGTGACTAAAATTATTTGGTTTTTATGACAGTACCTCATATCATTTTTTTCAACGAGTAAATCCGGGTATCTCAACCCGAAGTTCTCAGAGAACGGAACGTGATACTCTCGCATCATTCCGCTCCTATTATTCAACCGTCGGCACTGCGCCAACTTTCCAGTGAGCAAATAAATTGGGTTGCTTCTGGTAGATTGTTTTCAACCAGAGTAGGCCCTTTATTATACTTGGCCGGACTTTCAGATATTTTGTTCTTGCCCATTTGACAATTCTTAAATTGATTTCACGCATAAAGTTTATCAACTTCGCCTTGTAAAACTTACCGTAGTAACCGATCCATGCTCTCACAACAGGATTTATCTCCTTCGCTATCTCTTCAATCTGGCATCCTGCTGTTCTAAGCATTATCCATCCTTTCATCTTCTCTCGCATTGATGTCAATGATTTGCTGCTTGCTGCTGGCAACCAGTTGGTGAACCATACGCCCCGTATGCTGTTCTTTGCCATTCTTGGTTTAAATGTGTAACCCAGAAAGTCGAACGCAATTTCGTGGTGATCGCCGCCACGGTTACTATCCTTGCAATACACAATCTTTGTTTTCTCTGCATTCATTTCCAATCCACATTCTTTAAGCCTTTCTGCCAATGCTTCTTTCAACTTAATCGCTTCTGCTTCTGAGCGACAGTGAATCACACTATCATCTGCGTAACGTTCGAATGGACACTCAGGAAAATTTCTTTTCAACCATTCATCCATTGCGTAGTGCAGATACAGATTAGCCAGTACGGGTCCGATTGCTGAACCTTGAGGAACCCCTTTGGTTCTTGGGTGAACCGTACCATCTGACTTTTGCACTGGTGCTACTAACCATCTTTCGATGTACAGTATCATCCATCGGCAATCTGTGTGCTTCTTCACTGCTTTCATCAGCAGATCATGCGGTAAGTTGTCAAAGAACGAGCGGATATCCAGGTCAATCACCCAGCCGTATTTCCAGCACCTTGTTCTTGCTTTCGCCAGCGCCTGATGGGCTGACTTTCCAGGACGATACCCATACGAGTCTTCATGAAACATCGGATCTACATCCTTTTCTAATAAACCAGCTACTACCGTCTGTGCAATGCGATCAGCAACAGTGGGAACACCCAGTGGTCGTATTCCACCACTTTTCTTTGGAATCTCAACCAGTCGCACAGGTGGAGGCATGTAACTCCCAGAACTCATCTTGTTCCAGATTTTGTAGAGATGACTCTTGTAGTCCTTATCGAACTCTTCCAAACTCATCCCATCAACACCACCACTGCCACGATTGGCTTGAACTCTTAAGTAGGCATCCATCACCAGTTGCCTCTCGATCTGAAACGGTTTTGTTTCGCTCATCTTTGTACCTCCTGTCTTGCGACAGTTTTCTTGGATGACTAAAAACTGAATAATACAACCCCTTCGCTCCACTCTCATTACAAGAGTTTCACCGCTAATACGGGTTGTTCTGCCACCGTGCCGCTCATTTGTACTTTCTTTCTTGCCGGTTCACCGGCTTGAAATTTTCCATTAACATAGCGACGACAGCTTCTCACGTTCCTTGCAAAAGCCTGTTGTAAGATCACGCCTTCTGTATGCCGGATGCCGCAAGAGCATAATCAGGTAATTCTCTTGCTTATCCCAAAGCGATATTGTACTTAGGTTTTGACATCATCTAACCCTTTCGACACCTCATCAAAGGTTTACTTGCGTTCGTCTTCTTACAACTTACCTGACATCTTTAACAATGCCTTTTCTTCTAACGCTTCTCACCACGGCTACTTAACCACAGCAACTTAGAAGTAGTTTGTAACCAACACCTGCATGTCGATTACGAGAGACCTACTCTCATCTTTTGCAAAGCATCAAATAATAAACTCAAAGATCTAAATCGAAAAGTCTTTCATTTGTTCGTGACACCTAATACCCCGGATTTTGGGTCAGGTAACCCGGCAGGTTAGAAGCTCCGTCGATGGCTGTTTGCGGAATAGGAAAAATGCGTTTCTGTTTGTCAGTATTCGATTTTTCGGTCCATGTTCCCTCGTATTTTCCAAAGCGGATCATATCTGTGCGCCTCAGCATCTCCCAGTAAAACTCAAAACCTCTTTCTCGAAACAGCAAGTCCAGTGTTATCGATGGTAAGGGCTTTGCCGGTGAGGTGGCTGTACGCGCGGCCCTCACGATGTTTACGTCTGCCAAAGTCGTTGCGCCGGCGTCGCCTTTTCTAAGCTTTGCTTCAGCGCGCATTAAATAAATATCCGCCAACCTAAGAATGACGATATCGTGTTCGCCGAAATTTCTACCGCTCACTGAACCCCTGCTAAATTCGTACTTTTCAACCCGGTAACCGGTATTGTAATTGCTGCCGGCAACGGTATAATCAATATTTTCTGTAAAGTTAACCGGCATCAGCGGCCTGTTGCGCGTATCGTAAAAAAGAGGCCCTACTTTCATTTTACCGTCAGGGCATTTTAAGAACACACCGTTTCTTCTTAATAAACCATATTGCTGGCCTCTCAATATTCCTCGATTGATATTAAAGTTTACATCCTGTACGCAGGAGTCACCGGGGTTGGAATAAATTGACAGGTTTTGCTTATAAAAACGCGGGTCCGCCACCGCGGGATCGAGGGGCAGGTTCGCGTTTACCCATGTACGGTAAAAATCTGGTGTTATACCGGGGCCGTCGGTTCCGTTAGCGCCAGTATAAGCCGGCAGGGGAAACTGGTCACCGGAAATAGAAAAATAGGCCATGCGATTGTGCCCGTTCAGGTCAGCACGCTGGTCAACAGCAAATATCAATTCCTTGTTAGAGTGGTTGTTGTCGTTGAACAGAGAGAAGTAGTCTGCTGAGAGCACGTATTGACCTGAGCTGATGATCTTGTCGCTGTACTCAACCACCTTATCCATATCTTCCGGCTTAAAAGTAAATGACGTCGCATACACATCCCTGTAAACGGCTGCATTCAGATACAGTCGCGCAAGGAGTCCCCATACGGCTGCCTTGGTCAATCTTCCGGGGCCGGTAGTGTTATCCAGTAAGGGTTCTACCGCCAGTAATTCAGATTTGATATAAGCGATGGCCTCTTCCCCTCTCAATATTTTTGATGTTTGTCCCGGGTCGTCTTTAACGAATATCAGTCCGAAAAGATCAAGTGTCAGCAAAGAATAATAAGCCCGCATCCCTTTCGCTTCGGCAAGAAAGATTTTTGCGTTCGCATCAGTATTGGATGGGAGCGCATTGATAGCTGTTATCGACCTGGATAAACCCTGTACGATGAAATTCCAGGTGTCCCTGACATTTGGATCCGTACTGGCTGTTTCATGTTTGTGCAATGACAGGTAAATTCCATTGTCGCCCCAATCGGTTCCACCACGATAAGGCAATATCGCCTCGTCTGTGCTGATCTCCTGGAGGGCAAAATAAGTAGTATGCTGGAAGATACTCGGAAGCCTTGCATAAACGGGTGCGATGATTCCTTCTGCAATCTGCTTGTCTGTTAGGCCGGTGACGGAAGATTCATCCAGCACTTTCTCATTCAGTTTTGTACAGCTGTTCGCTATAGCCATGCCTGCAAAAGTTAGCAGCAAGAGGAAAACCTTTTTACTCATAAAATATATTTAAAATGATACGTTTAATCCAAAAATAACAGACCGGGCTTTTGGGTAACTCAAATAATCGATGCCATAAGAAGTGATGCCGTTTACGGTACGATCGGTATTAACTTCGGGGTCGAAACCATTGTATTTTGTTACAACAAAAAGGTTCTGCGCAGTCACAGACAGCCGTATGGCGGAAATAAATTTATTGATACCCATACTACTTGTATTAAAATTGTAACCCAGCGCCATATTGTTTAGCCGAAGCCAGGATCCGTCCTTTAGAAAACGAGTGCTTACAGGTGCTGAATTATTAATCGATTCACTGGCACTGGCAATCGCCTCCGGGGTGGTATTTACATTTTTGGAAAGTTTCAACTTATAAAAATTAGAATTTGCCGTGTTGTCGTAGATCTTGTTTCCTGAAACCCCGTTAAAATTTATAGCTAGGTCAAATCCCTTAAAGGCAGCACTTCCATAGAAACTGTATATCACATCAGGTAGGGCCTTACCGGCCGCTACCCGGTCTTTATCGGAAATGATACCATCTTTATCAATATCGCTGTAACTACTTAAGCCATTGCTGTCGAACCCGGTAAATTCTTTCAGGAAAAAGGTGCCGATTGCTTCGTTGTTGATATACCCATTGATGGTAGCGGAGGTTAAACCCGAACCTGAAGCTGAGCCTGAAGGGATGACCGAATAGGGCGATTTTTCGACGGTGTTGTTCATATAGGTAATGTTGCCACCTATATTGTAAGTAATGCCATTTCCCGATTTGTGCCGGTAGTCCGCTTCGAACTCAATACCGTTGTTGGTAATCGTCATGTCTTTCACATTCGTCCAAAAAGTTCCGGCAGGCTGAACCGGGTCTGCGGGGATCACTTCCAACAAAATGTTATTGGAGACCTTGCTAAAAACATCGATTGAGCCAGAGAGCGCACCATTCCAAAAGCCATAGTCAAGTCCTATGTTTGCCTGTTTAGAAACCTCCCATTGAATGTCAGGGTTGGCCAGCCGGGAGAACGTAGTACCAGCCGGGTATGGACCCGTTGCAACAAGCGGGTAGCTGGTGGCAGCAGATACCTGTGATGTGAAGAAAGCCTGTGTTATTTTTGATGGTATTTCCTGGTTTCCCGTTAACCCCCACCCTGCTCGCAATTTCAGGCTACTTACTACAGAACCTTTCAAGAACTCCTCCTCCGAGATTTTCCAGCCAGCAGATATAGCAGGGAAGTAGCCATATTTGTTATTGGCTCCAAACTTTGATGAACCGTCTGCCCTGAAATTGGCCGTAACCAGGTATTTGTTATTAAATTCGTAGGTAATCCTTGAAAAGAATGATTGCAATTCATTTATAAAAGCATAGCCACCCGGCTTGTTATTGGCCAGTGTCAATTCCTGTCCCAAACCAGGATTATAAATTGGATCTACCGGTGAAACAGGAAATTTGTTAATGCTCATATTTCTTCCCTGTACGAATATTTTTTGATAGGAATGCCCCGCCAGTACTGTCAGATCGTGGTTTTTTAGCTGGAAAGAATAGGTGAGGTAGTTTTCTATAAGGGTGTTCCTGTTGTAGGTGTAGTAAGTATCTAACCTGCCATCCCTCAAAGGCACCGCGTTTGGCAGGGCTTCTACGTCGCGGGTGGCAGTAGAATTGTCAACACCAAAATTGAGTTTATAAATAAGTCCCTTGATTATCCTAAGTGATGGAGAAAGACTTCCCAGTACCCGGTT
>JBBJOD010000378.1:0-5376 GCA_037721715.1 Chitinophagaceae bacterium
ATCAACCGCCTGACCCCTGTAGAGGCCTTATTGAAACTCCAGGAAGTTAAAAGCAGAGTTAAATGAAGACGTTTGATTTTTTGGAATCAATAACATGAAATTATTTCTGTTTGTAAAAATTTATTTCTATTTTTCCGCCAGCCACTCGTATGTTAAATAGCTGTCGAGTCAGATCCCGTTTTGCATCCAGTCATTCCTGTTAAAAAACCTTAACTAAAAAAAATATAATCCCGGATTAATTATTTCCGGGATTTATTACAATCATTATCATTCGCTTCTTTGTAACCCTTAATGCTCTCATTTGTAATGTCTTATTCTAATCAAAATAAAAGCATATGAAAAGTTTTAAACATCTTTTTGTTGGGACGGCAATCTGCTCTCTTGCCCTTTTTTCAGCCTGTAATAAGGATAACTGTCAAAAAGAAGATCCATTGGTGATAAAAAAAGAACTTGAGATTAGTCCAGGCCAGGAAGTTCCACCCGTTCCTTCGAAGGCATTTGGAAAAATGGACGTTACATATGATAAAAAATCGCATATGCTTACTTACTCAATCAGCTGGAGTAACCTCACTGGAAACCCAATAGGATCACATATTCATGGCGCGGGCCCACGTGGCGTTAACAGGCCGGTAAGACATGACTTTACCAGTTTGATTCCAAAAACGCCTTCAGGCACTTTCAAAAATTCTGTACTGGTAGATGGTGTTTCCATTAAGGAAGACAGTCTGTTAAAAGGATTTTATTACCTCAACATACACACCACTTTATTTCCGGCTGGGGAGATACGGGGACAGATAGAATTTAAATGACCATTCCTTTAAGTGCATCAAATGCCCGTCAAATACGGGCATTTTCGTTATTGTCAGTCTTGCACAAGTATTACATAACCAGTTTTCGTATTTGCCAATGCCGTGTGCAATAATAAATATTGGTGGCGAGCCAACTATTTTATAGAAAATTACGTAAGTGTATTCTGGCGACTTATTGCCATTCACAAAATATATAACATGAAAATTTTAAAAAAAGCACTAGTATTCACCTTAATTGGCGCTTCTGCTGTTTTAGTTGCCTGCAGTAAAGACGATGATGATAAAAAAACGACGAACATTGCGAGCCGTAACGGGTTGGTATTCAGTCCTGCCAATGAAAGACCGGTTGTCACTACCAGCACTGCCACAGGAACTGCTAATGTTTCCTTCGACAAAACAACGAAAGTACTTACCTACACGCTTAACTGGTCGGGGTTATCCGATTCACTGACCGGGTCCCACATTCACGGTACTTCTTCAAAAGAAGCATCATCAGGGGTAAAGGTAGGATTTACACTTCCAAGAGGATCATTATCAGGCAATTATTCGGGTACTGCCCAGGTAGATGGTGTGCTTATTAAAGAAGACAGCCTGTTAAAAGGCTTCTACTATTTTAACCTTCATACCAAGAAAAATCCTGGTGGAGAGATTAGGGCACAAATTGAATTTTAGTTAAAACTTCTTTGACTTCTCATTAAAGAGGCCGCTCAAGACTTACCATCTTGCGGCCTCTTTCTTATTCCACGACCTTCCTGACTTCCAGGTTGCCTTCCCTTATTTTGAGATTGATTGGAACGCCTATATCATTTCACAAAGTCTGCTAATTACTTCATCGATTTCCTTTTTTGTGTTGTGCCGGCTGAATGAAAAGCGCACCGCTACCTGGTTTGGATTGTTATTGATTTCACGTATTACATGAGATCCCTGGTCGGCCCCACTTGTACATGCGCTACCACCGGAAGCGCAAATTTGATGTATGTCGAGATTGTACAGGATCATTTCTGATCGCTCGGTTTTGGGAAAAGAAACATTTAAAACTGTATAAAGGCTTGTTCCAAAAACATCTCCGTTAAAAGAAACTCCCGGGATAACCTGTTTCAATTTTTCTGCCATATAAGCTTTTAGGTTTCCTATAAAGTTGCTGTCTTGTTCCTGGCGGCTGGTAGCCAGTTCCAATGCTCGCGCAAAACCTACAATTCCATATACATTTTCAGTTCCTGCTCGCATATTGCGTTCCTGTGAGCCTCCATACAGCAGCGCTTTGATCTTGACGTTCTCATTGATATACAACAAGCCAACACCCTTCGGGCCATGGAACTTATGACTTGCCGCCGTAATAAAATGCACCGGTGTATTCCTGAGGTCGAACGGGTAGTGGCCAACAGTCTGTACCGTATCGGAATGGAAAATAGCACCTTGTCGTTTGCATAGATCACCAACTGCATGTATATCCACTATGTTCCCAATCTCATTGTTACCATGCATAAGCGTAACCAGGGTTTTCTGGTCGGCCTGAGCTAAAAGCCGTTCCAGGTGACTAAAGTCAATATGACCGCCAGGTAACAGGTTTACATAACTGACTGAAATTTCACCATTACCATTCAAATGGTCAATTGAATGTAAGGTTGCATGGTGTTCCAGTTTTGTAGTGATAATATGCCTGCATCCCAAATCTCGTACTGCGGCAAAAATGGCAGTATTGCTGCTTTCTGTGCCACCTGATGTGAAAAAGATTTCTGCCGGATGCGCATGGAGTATGGTTGCCACGGCTTTACGCGCGTTTTCAACTGCCAATCGGCTTTCCCTACCATATGAATAGATGGCTGAAGGATTTCCAAACTTTTCAGTAAGGTAAGGCATCATAGATTCCAACACTTCCGGATCGAGAGAAGTTGTTGCCGCGTTATCAAAATAAATTCTATTCATATATTCGCTTTCCCCATTCAACTTAGCGTTGATGTGCTGTGTGAACGCATTACCGCACTATTGCAAATACTTATAACCGGCTATCGGATCAACCGTATAGTATACCTGTAAAGGTAATCTTCGAAATTTATTGAGATAGCCAGTGTACCTAACTGTAAAAGCAGGTGCTTAGAGAAATTCCTTGATATCCTGCATTAGCCGCCTAGCAATATTATTGGCAGTTGTTTCAAAGTTGCTTTCTGCGTAGATGCGAATGATTGGTTCAGTGTTGGAAGTTCTCAAGTGAACCCAGTCTGTATCAAATTCTATCTTGAGGCCGTCTTCCGTATTGATGGGCTGCCTGCCGTACTTTTTTTTGATTTTGTCGAAGATTGCAGGTACGTTGATTCCATTTTCCAGTTCTATCTTATTTTTGGAAATGAAATAGTCCGGGTACCTGGAACGAAAAGATTTAAGGCCATTTTTATGAAGCGCGAATGCACTGAGGAATAGGCCAATACCTATAAGGGCATCTCTTCCGTAATGGAAATCAGGTACAATGATACCACCATTGCCTTCACCGCCTATCACCGCCTGTACTTCTTTCATTTTTTGTACCACATTTACTTCCCCTACTGCTGAAGGATGGTACGCTCCACCATGCCGGATAGTGATTTCTTTCAAGGCTTTGGTGCTGCTCATATTACTAACCGTGTTTCCCGGGCGCCTAGCCAGGATATAATCAGCAACAGCTACCAGGGTAAATTCTTCTCCGAACATACTACCATCTTCACAAACAAAACAAAGCCTGTCAACGTCAGGATCAACAGCAATACCAAAAGAAGCCTTTGACTTCTTCACTTCTGCGCTTAACGCAGCCAGGTTTTCCGGCAGCGGCTCCGGATTGTGAGCGAACCTGCCATTCACTTCCCCATTCAATAAAATAACTTTTTCAATACCTAGAGCCTTAAGTAATGGCGGCACAAACAAAGCGCCTGTTGAATTAACCGCGTCTACCACTACTTTGAAATTTCTCGATGTTATTGCATTTACATCCACCAGCGGATAATCTACCACCGCCTGTATATGCCTGTCTTGAGTTGAATGATTGGTGAGGAGGGTACCCAGATTATCGACCGGTGCAAATACAAAATTATTCGTAGCAGCTTTATCTAGAATTACCTGGCCGTCGGCTTGACTAAGGAATTCTCCTTTATTATTCAGTAATTTGAGTGCGTTCCACTCTTTGGGGTTATGGCTGGCGGTAATAATTATCCCTCCATCTGCCTTTTCCCACACCACGGCAAGTTCCACGGTAGGTGTTGTAGAAAGTCCCAGGTCTATCACCTGGATGCCCATTCCGATTAAGGTATTTACAACGAGGTTTTGCACCATATTTCCGCTGATGCGGCCGTCCCTGCCTACCACCACCCTCTTCGCACTGCTCTTTTCTTTAAGCCAGCTTCCATACGCGGCGGTAAATTTTACGATATCAGGCGGGGTCAAATTTTCTCCCGTAACTCCCCCGATAGTGCCCCTGATGCCTGATATGCTTTTTATAAATGCCACAAAAATGAAAGATTATTGAGCTTCAAAAATAAGGATTCTGGGGAAGGAAAAAGCACTACGTCAGAATTTTCAGGCTGGTAGCATCGTGTTTCTAAAAGAAAGCCAGCGAAAAAATATCTTTATTCTTTACTGCGTAACATTAATAACCTAATTTCCCTGCTTATTATTTGGCAACCAACTTTGAAAGAATAAAGCCATGGATCTGTATCGCGACTGGTTTAAAGACTGGTTCAATTCACTTTATTATCACCAACTTTATTTTCAACGGGATGATCGGGAAGCGGCTACCTTCATTAATCAACTGATTACTTACCTGTCTCTTCCTGCGGATTCGTTTGTTTTAGACGTGGCTTGCGGACGGGGCCGTCATTCAAAGGTGATGTCTGCTTCAGGGTTTGATGTTACGGGCATCGATTTATCTGCTGACAGCATTACAGAAGCTAAAAAAATTGAGAACGAGCACCTGCACTTTTTCCTGCACGATATACGATTGCCCTTCTGGATTAATTATTTCCATTACGCCTTTAACTTTTTCACCAGTTTCGGTTATTTCAGAACAGAGCGGGAACATTACAATGCCATTCGTACCGTTTCCAATTCGCTTAAACCAGGCGGCCTGCTGGTACTCGACTATTTGAACGTTCATTATGCAGAAGACCACCTGGTGCATAAAACAGATACAGAAGTAAACGGCGTGAATTTTCATGTGACCAAATGGTTCGATGAAACTCATTTTTACAAAAAAATATTGGTCGAGGATGAGCAACTGCAGGAACCACTTATCTTCCATGAGAAAATTGCCAAATTTTCCCTGGGTGATTTTAATGATATGTTTTCATTCCATCACCTGCAAATACAGGAAGTATTTGGCGATTATAACTTTGCAGGGTACGATGTCAAGAAATCTCCACAACTAATAATGATTGCAAAAAAGATTGCCCGGTGAGAGAGGTTTCGCCGATCGTGTTGTTGAATTATGCGGCCTTCCTGTAGATGATGGTCCAGCAGACTGTAATTCCCAAGCGACATTATGAGATTGGTATCCTTGCCTAATAAATCAGGCAATCAACTACTTCCCTTCATTCTTCTTTTT
>JBBJOD010000379.1:0-5361 GCA_037721715.1 Chitinophagaceae bacterium
AGGGTAAAACTTAAAAAGCTATATCCGTCAATTCAGGATTAACTTAACACTAGTTGGGGAATCATCCGACTATACAAAACATACATTTGTGTTCAAATTTATTACAAGCAGGCCGTTATGGATGAATATCTTGTTTGCCATGTTTCTGGTTGCCTTGATTTTGTTGGTTTTTCTTGGGTCTTTAGGGTTTCTTACGCGGCATGGCAGGATTCTTAAAATTCCATCTGTTACAGGAAGGTCAATGAGTGAGGCCAGTAAAATATTAAACGATCAGGGCTTTGATGTGGAGATACAGGACTCTGTTTATATTGATACAGTTCCTCCTCTTACCGTAATGCGCCAGTTTCCTGAATCAGACGCCGCAGTAAAGATCAACAGAACCGTTTATTTAACCGTCAATCGTGCTTTGCCTCCGTTAATTGTGATGCCCCGGCTCGTAGGTAGCTTTCGAAACGCAGTCTTAATATTAAAGCAATTTGGCCTAAAACTGGGTGACACAAGTTACCGGCCGGATTTTGCCAAAAATTCGATCCTGAGCCAGTTATACAATGGGAAAGAAATCAGGCCAGGAACTAGAATTCCTATGGGTTCTACTATCGCGCTTGTATTGGGAAGCGGTGTATCAAATGTAAATATGGCTATGCCCGACCTGTTTGGTATGACCTACGGGGAGGCCAAAATGAGAATGGATTCTATGCGGGTTGGTCTTGTTCCTGTTATTGACGGTGGTGTACAGGATACTTTGAACGCTTATATCTATCGTCAAAATCCAGAGCGATTTAATGAAGATAAAAGGATGAACCGTATCCGGCCAGGGCAACTGGTAGATATTTGGTTAAGTTTGGAGCAGAAAGAACGTGTTGACACTACCATCAATGTGAATGATTTTATGGAGCAATAAATTTTAAAGAATGAATACTATTACTGTAAAAGAATTAAAGCAAAGAATAGCAGCAGGTGAAAAGCTTAACCTGCTGGACGTTCGTGAACCGGATGAATTTGCAGAATTCAACATCGGGGGAAAGTTATATCCTCTTGGAAAAATACAGTCTATGCAGGTAGATGACCTGGAAGACTGGAAAGAACAGGAGGTGATTGTATACTGCCGCAGCGGACGCAGAAGCATGACAGCCTGCCTTTTCCTGGACACCTTAGGATTTGCGAACACTAAAAATCTTGAAGGAGGAGTGTTGGAATGGCAGGAACAGCAGGGGCCGGTTAAGTGATGAGTGTCCACTAGCGTTTATCCATTTTTAAAAGGCGCCATCCTGGCGTCTTTGCAATACCCTATACTCGATGGCTGATAGCCGATAGCTTTTTACAATGAAATATTTACTCCCAGCATCCAGTTAATACCCGCCATCGGGAAGAGATAATTTTCCTGACTTCATACATAAATTCGTTTAAGGAAATAAGGATCAATAAGTTATATTTTTTGTTAGGCACTACATTATTTTTTTACTTTATTCGGGGGCTTAACCTTTTTGACAGCGAAGGGCGTATCGCTCCACTTTAAACCAAGTACCTGGTAAATTTTTTTTGCGTCTTGTGTTGCTTTGGAGGGAATGATATATTCTTTCATGGTAGTGTAATCTTTTAGAATAGAAGTTTGTAATCGCATCAATTCATTTCGGATGGCAGCAGGACTAAGCTTTTTGTATTGCAGGCCTACTTTATATTCCATTGTTCGCATGCACATAAGGGCCATAAAACAAATTGCTATATGGGCCTTAATGCGTTTAGGCGTCCAGCGGAAGATTGGGCGCATGCGTAAGTCATGCTTGCTGATGCGGAAGGTTTCTTCAATTTGCCATAAACCTTTATAGTGGTGCAAAAGTTGGTTAACAGTTTCTTCTTTTATATTAGTAATGATGCCATGGAGTCCATCCCAGGCTGCGGACTGTAATATTTTTTCCTCATCTCTAAGGAGGGAGGCTTCACCTTCTACTTTTACAAATTTTTTATAGCCGTAGTTGTTGAGTAAGCTCTTTGGACTTTTACTTTTTCCGATCAGCCTGGTAAGCTGTTCTATGGCTTTGTCCCGGTCATGTTTGTCTTTGGCTGCACGCTTGGGGCTATAAGTAACAATGAGACGCAGTTCCTTTGGGGGCAAGGCAATTTCTGTATAAGTAACGTTTTCGGACGCTTCTTTTTGCTCTAGTAAGGTCTGATAAGATTCTTTCTTCAATATCTCCTTGGTAACAGTTGCCGAAAGATTTTTAATACGTGCTCCCACAATGAAGGGTTGATTGCCAGCCATGAGTTTTCCTATATTGTCTTTACTGAGCATCGCCGAATCGGCTACAAAAATGAGCTTGTCTATTTTATAGTGTTGGTGCAGTCTTTGTAAAGCGATGTCCAGGGTGTTGCCTTCAAAGGTGCTGCCTTCAAAAAGTTCATATCCTACCGGCAAACCCGCCTGGGTTACCATCATGGCCAATAACACCTGACTCTGATTAAATTTACCATCTTTACTATATCCGTTTTGTTTAAGTTCGTCCTGAGTAAAACTTTCAAAATACAGCGTAGTACAATCGTAAAAAATAATATTGATCTTTTCTCCCAATAATCCCATGGTATACAGATAAGCAGCCTGCTTCATCTTATCTATGGCATTATCATCGACCAAATCCATCATTCGGTATACGGCATTGACATCAGCGTTGATGCCATACTCTTTTTCTAATAAATCTACGCTGCGCAGTTTGCTGGCCGGTTGAGCAATACGAGCCATGACCATGTTACGAAGCAAGGCAATGGAAGCTTTCTTACGCGAAGGATTTTTTAATATCGATCTAAATCCTATCTGGTCAAAAATACTCCCATAGGCGGTGTGGATGCCTACTCGTATGCGCTTTTCTTCCTTTAGATTACACAGGTTTACCGGAAGTGGTGAGGGAGCATTATCGGCTTTTGAGATCCCTTTTACTATGTCAGCCATCAGGGAGTCTGAAGTAAAAAATGAAGGTTCCTGCTTTTGCTCCAGATCAAGTTTATATTTTAAAGCCAATTGCTTGAGCGGACCAATTTCTTCCTCTGACAAAGCATACCCAAAATGACGTACGATCTTTTGCTTGATAACTTTTCCGGTGCGAACATTCTCCACCAGTTGGATAGCGGTCTTAGAAGAGTTGGGTGTTTTCTTAAGCCTGACAAACATAAGATTTCAAAGATAGGGATTCAATTTCATATATACAATACAAAATTAATTTTAGGCACTACACTTTGAAATCCTGAAAAAACCCTTGCCTGGCAGGGGTTTCAAGGCTTCAACGTCACCATTATGTATGAAGTCAGGAGCGATTTAATGAAGATAAAAGGATGAACCGTATCCGGCCAGGGCAACTGGTAGATATTTGGTTAAGTTTGGAGCAGAAAGAACGTGTTGACACTACCATCAATGTGAATGATTTTATGGAGCAATAAATTTTAAAGAATGAATACTATTACTGTAAAAGAATTAAAGCAAAGAATAGCAGCAGGTGAAAAGCTTAACCTGCTGGACGTTCGTGAACCGGATGAATTTGCAGAATTCAACATCGGGGGAAAGTTATATCCTCTTGGAAAAATACAGTCTATGCAGGTAGATGACCTGGAAGACTGGAAAGAACAGGAGGTGATTGTATACTGCCGCAGCGGACGCAGAAGCATGACAGCCTGCCTTTTCCTGGACACCTTAGGATTTGCGAACACTAAAAATCTTGAAGGAGGAGTGTTGGAATGGCAGGAACAGCAGGGGCCGGTTAAGTGATGAGTGTCCACTAGCGTTTATCCATTTTTAAAAGGCGCCATCCTGGCGTCTTTGCAATACCCTATACTCGATGGCTGATAGCCGATAGCTTTTTACAATGAAATATTTACTCCCAGCATCCAGTTAATACCCGCCATCGGGAAGAGATAATTTTCTGTTTGTAATTGTCCTCCATATAAATAGGAATACGTGTAACCGTTTGGTTCATACTTTTTATCAAGCAAATTATTTAACTGCATGATAAGATTTACTTCTTTCAGCAAAGGGCTTTTCAGCGTGTAGATGAACCTGCTATTAAGTGTATAAAAATCTAACAACTTCCGTGACTGGTTACTGGTATTGTCCAGGTATTGGCTACTAACATATTTATTGGTAAAGCTTATTTCGCCATTTTGGAAAGGTAAAAATCCAATGGTTGCGCTGGCGGTAACTGTTGGCGAAAAAGCAATATCCGTGTTATCATATGTATAGGTTACCTGTCCGCTGTTGTCATAATCGTCAATAAATTCTGAAAAATTTCTGACCTTATTCCTGCTTACCGTTACGTTGCCGCCTGCATAGAGCCAAGGTTCCGGCTTAACTGAAGCCTGGAGTTCCAAGCCGATTCTATAGCTCCGCGGTATATTCGTTCTGGTGTAGGCGCCCACATCGTTTATTTGACCGGTCAGCACCAGCTGGTTATGATAGAGCATGTAGTAACCCGTTGCGGCAAATAAGAAGGCGTCCGATTTCTTCTCAACTCCTACTTCCAAATCATGCAATGTTTCATGCCGCGGCTGCTTTAGTAGCCCTGCTTCAAAATCATCACGGTTAGGTTCTTTGTTACTCATGGCGTAAGAAATATAACCGGTAATATCTTTTCTGGTGAATGTGAGTCCGAGTTTAGGATTAAAAAATTTGTACCGGTTTTCTATTAATAGCTCGGGATTTTTACGAAAACCATCCAATTTATAATTAACAGACCTGTACTGTATGTCTGCAAATGCATCCAGGTAGCTATTCAGTTTTTGTTGGAGTTTTACGTAAGCGCTTGCATCTTTTTTACGCGCATCCAGGTTGTACCAGGAATAGTCTTTTGGTATATTTATCTGTGACCAAATAATTTTGCCAAAGTGACTACCATCATACCTGTTTATCCCTCCACCTATTGTTAACTGCGAATTGTTTTTACGGTATTGCAGGGAAAAAACATTTCCAAAAAAATAATTATCCAGCCACAATTGGCTTACGAGATCTGTTTTTCGTAGTGTATCATTTCCAATCACCGGCTCCTTCAGGCCATAGGTATCAAAGCTTTGATTTGCCTTATATTGTTCATAGTAGCCGAGTCCCCTTGTGAGAAAGACCGCGGTGTTAAACGAAAGATTCCCGTTGAACTGGTGATTGAAGAACAGCTGGTAGTTATCCTGTTGGTAATTGTCCGTTTCATTCTCATACGGAGACCCTGGTTTTGACGTCCCTGCGGAATTATAGGTCCTGTTCTTGCCAAGTGTTTCTTGCAGGATGCCGTTCCAGGCCTGGTAAGTTGTTTCTTTGCCAGATAAAATATTAAATCTTAGAGATGATTTTTTATTTAGGTAAGCAGTAGATAGAAAAAACGAATTCAGGCT
>JBBJOD010000380.1:0-5353 GCA_037721715.1 Chitinophagaceae bacterium
GTCATGATGCAGCCTTAAAATTGCACGCTGTAAAGTATTTCATGGATAAAGCCGATCTGGTTCACATTGCCAACGGTAGCATATACAGGATTGTACCTGCGCAGGAAGATGTTCTTCCTGTTCGTAACATTCTGCAGGTCCAGGTAAAATGTCTGGCTTAACTTTCTTTTGTTGCTGTTGAATCGAAAGCCGATCTTGGTATCGAGGCGCAAATAGCTACTAAGCTGTTCACTATTGTAGTTATTTTCATCCAGTACCTCCTTGCCTTGTGCCATAGACTTTACAATATCTACCGGTGTGGTGTACCGGCCACCCAGGGTCGACATTCGAAGATCCAGCGTAAACACATTTCGTTTGGCCCTCCCCATCTTCCATTCACGTCCTGCTAGAAGATTGGCAGCATAGCCATAGTTGAAAGTGCTGTTGCGCTTTACGCCATCACTGCCTTTGTACTTACTATTGAAAACAGAAGCAGTGGTTAAAAGGTAATACCCATCGCTTAAGAATTTTTCTATCGTTAACTCAACACCTGCGTTGGACCCTGTTCCATTATTGATTAACCCGGCTTTTTCCGGAAAGGCAAAATCACTGCCCGAATTCAGCATGCTGAACCCACTAGGTGTAGACGATACCGGTATGTTGAACAAATACTGGTAATAGCTTTCGGCCTTTATGCGCCAGTCAGCAGCAAACCTATTTTCATATCCTACAATAAAATGATGTGCCTTACTGAAATCCAGTTCGCGGTTACGCTGGTCTGGCCGTCCGCCATTTTGCGTTTCATACAGGTACACCGGCAGAGGCTGCAATTGTCCATGTAATCCATAGCTTACTATAAAAGTGCTTTTGGCATTTGCCTGGTAGTGCACGGAAGCTCTTGGCTCAATGATATGATGATCATTAAAAGTGAAATTCATGCCGTGCAGGCCCGCAACCAGCATAAATTTATCTGATGCTTTGTAGCGCACTTGTCCAAAATATTGTAACAGGAAGAAATTATCATCAAAATTCCTTATCAGGTCAAAAGAGGACGACTCCGGCTTACCTTCTTTATCTTCGACTTTTGTTTTTAATCCGAAACTTTCTCCTGTTAACCCCATCCTCCATGAAAAGTGTGCAGAACGCTTTGTATTAAATACTGTGGAGAAGCGCAATATGTTTTGATTGTCATTGACCTGCGTTACCAGCCAGCGTTTGCTATAAGGAGGTAACGGCAAAGCATACTGGTAATTATCGAATCCCGTGTGCACATTGCTGTAAGAGACCACAGTGCGCAGGTAGGATTTTTCGCCCATATCAAGGGTATGTTTGCCCCCGAAAAGGTTGAAGCGACTTTTAAAATAGCTGTCCTGGTCTTTACGACTATAAAAATCGGTAGTGTCTATGTCTTTGCCAATGAAATCGATATTGCTTATTCCACCCATGCCAAACAATGAGAACCTGCCCATCTTTGAATGACCGAATTGCACATTGTAAACCCAGTCCTGGTACTTAGGCACAGCTTCCGTACCTACATTCAAACCTAACGACTGCCCGATCTGTGCAAAGGAATAACGATATCCCAAAAGATAACTGGCTCCTTTTTTATTCAGAGGGCCTTCCACCATGGCTTCCAGTCCACTAAACAGGTTAAGTTGGAGGGTGCGTTCATGTTTGTCTATATTCCCTGTTCTGAAATTTATATCAAATACGGCCGCAGTAGCGTTGCCATATTCGGCAGGAAAGGCACCTGTATAAAAATCAGAAGATTTCAATGCGTTTGTATTAAGAGCAGATACCGGTCCGCCAGTTGTACCCAATGTACCAAAATGATTCGGACTAGGCGCAGGCAAGCCTTCAATGCGCCACAAAACACCAGCCGGCGAGTTGCCACGCACCACGATATCATTCCGACTGTCGTTCGTGGAAACAACACCTGCAAAATTGCTTACCAGCTTGCTGGGATCGTTTCTACCGCCTGCATACCGGGTCACTTCATCAATATTAAAACTTCTGCCACTACTACCCGCGAATTCATTGTTCACATTCCCCTTCCTGGTACTACTGCTTCTTACCACTACCTCATCCAGTGAAGCGATTCTTTGTTCCAGCGCAATATCCATGATAACTTCTTTACCGGTGGTAACGAGTACTTCAGGAATGGAAACAGGTTGATAACCAATAAACGAGATATTAATCTTTACCCGGCCAGCAGGTACGTTTCTGATTATAAAAAAGCCATTCGCTTCACTTAGTGAAGACGCAGAAATGCCATCAATACTTACAGTGGCACCTGCCAGTGCCTTCTCGCTTATTTTGTCAGTTATGGTGCCTTTAATTGTTTGCAACCGGTTTTGGGCGTACGTAAAAACAACTGCTATTGTGAGAATAGAAAGCGTAAACATTTTTTTCATTGCCTTAAAATTTATAGGGCAAAAATTGGCTGATTTTACATGGTATTCATTAACATTTGTTAAGATACGCGAAGGACAATGATTTCTTAACATTTGTCAATAAGGGTGTTGACTTCAGCTATCAGCGATCGGTGTAGGAGGTCGTGCTTGAGCATTTTCCTTCAGGTGCCGCGTGTTCGCCTCCGTGGTTGGTGTTTTCAGCAACTACAGCGGTCTCCCCATCATACCCCTAGTTTACCGTCATTTTTTTTCTCAGCCTGCTTAAATGTTCCGGGGTAATACCAACGAAGGAAGCAATCATATACTGTGGCACCCGCTGTATGATAAAGGGTTGGTTTTGAATGACCGATTTATAGCGCTCCTCCGGAGTAAGTGTTAAAAGACGGGTGGTTTGTGATGAGATCATGATAAACAACATCTCTGCAATTTTTCTACCGAAAATTTCAAATACCGGCCTTGACTGGTACAATGCCTGCATGTTGTCATAAGAGAGATTGATCAACTCGCAGTCTTCCAGGGCGTCAATATTACCGGCTGATGGCTGCCGGGTAAGGAAGCTATCGTACTGGGCGATGTATTCATTTTCAGCAATAAAGCCAGTGCAGATTTCTTTGCCGTCTACCAGGTAAAACATCCTTAGCAAACCCTTGTTAATAAAGCTCACCTGCCTGCATACTTCGCCATTACGGGTAAGCAATTCGCCTTTTTTTAGATACTGTATAGTAAAAGCCTGTTGCAGGTCATTCCAGTCCTCATTGTGCAGAACAGGAATTAATTGATTATAGTAGGCTTTAACCCGGTTAAACATAATTGGGCATTAAAAGTTTTTATTTAAAATTACAAAAGCAATTTCTCTAACATATTCTCAAACACTGTTTAGCAAGGAATGAAATAACAGCCGTTTATTTGTCCTTGGGCCAGCCCGCATTATTTGCTTTGTAACCTGTTGACGGTGTAGCAGATCAGGTTATTTTCCAGCAGCTGACCCTGCCTGGTATTGATGTTCGATAGGTTCAATTCATAGATATAGCCCGGTTTAAGACTTTGTAAACTGAGCGATACCATCTTCCCACCGCGCGAAACAAGTATTTTAGTTATGGGAACTTCCTCTATTCCGAATTGATCTGAGCCATACTTTTTATGGTATTCATAGAAGTACCGTTTGAATCGGTAGTTTTTAATGTTGGCAAGTTTGCTTTCATCCACAGGTTGTGTAAAATTAAGTTCAAATCCTGTTTTGGTCAGGTGCATGTTGTAGATGTCGACGGGTTGTTTGCCAGTGAATACGATCCGCTGAATTCCCTGGTCACCCGTCCAGCCTTTTTGTTGCGCCTGCCCTATCCATAAACTTCCGTCGGGTGCAAAGGCAAGTCGATTGTTTCCTTTGTGTAACCCATTACCGGTAATGAAGGGAATACAGGCGCCCTGCAACTGGCCATCTACTTCTTCGGTCATCACACGTATTATTCGCTCCTGGTTCATTTCACCAACAAATAACTGGCCTGCAAATGGGCCGAATTTCCCACTGGTGGCATCGCAAAGCGGCTGGGTAGGCGAATTAGCGATAATACCATGGGGAAAAAGGATGCTCGCTTTTGTTCGCAGGTTCTCCAGCTCCGGTAATGATACCAGGTAAGGGCTCCCCTGTTTCCAATCTTTTTGCCAGACGAGGCTGGCCGGGTGGCCATAAAACTTACCGGGTGCTACATGGTACAAGGCGCTGGTACCCACCCAGTCGCCCTGGTTATCGGTAGCAAATAAATTTCCAGCCAAATCAAATCCCAGCCCGTTAGGTGAACGCAGGCCGCTGGCATAAGGTAGTAAGCGGCCTTCCGGTGTGAGCTTCATGATCCAGCCCCTGTAAGGAACCGGCGAAAACATCTGTCCTTTTTGGTTAAGTGTGAAAGTATCCAGTTTGCCCCGCACCTCTTTCCTGATGTTTCCATTGGAAGATGCCGTATTTAATCCTATGTAAAAATTGCCCTGTTTGTCTTTTACGGGACCATAATTGAACTCGTGGTAATTGCCGGAAATACCAAACTCGTCGGTAACCGTTTGAAACAAGTCCGCATGTCCATCACCGTTAGTATCACTGATGCGCGTTAATTCCGGCCGTTGCATTACCAGGATTTCCGTGTTAGAGACAACCAGCATTCCCAACGGTTCCTGCAGGCCTTCTGCAAACAGGGTCCACTTTTTTGTGTGGTGGTCATAGGTCATTACCTCGCCGCGAAGAAAACATGCGATCATTCTGCCATCGGGCAAAAAGTCGATGCCGCCTGTCACGGGGTGAAGGCCCTGCGGCAAAGAAATGGTCTCGACCCGGTACGAATCGGCTTTCACGTCGATGGCCATGCGCAAAGCCTTACCAGGCAAAAGAAACCAGCTCGTAATCAGCATAATAAACAGGGAAATCATCATATTTTTATCCGGGGTGATTATGGAGGTGAAAAAAATTAACCTGTAAACATGCTATGCCCTGCCGGGCATATTTGACCTCCATTCTTCTTGAGCTGGAGGTTTCATTATTGAGCTTGTGAATCATTTGAACATCGCCCGGTAATGTGCCGAAGGCTCCATGATACCACCGCTCTGGAGGAAGTACTCCTTGTTGAGTTCAAACACTCCTTTGCGCACTTTTGTCCAGGGCGCATTTCCCTTAGGGTGGTAAGCAACCATATTGTTCCAATTTTTATATTGCATATTGCCATTTGTTTCGAGCATCCCCATACCAAGGCCCGGAAAAGGCTGCAGGCGCGCAGCAAGATTTTTGTTCCAGTCAATAAGGATAGGGTTCACGGTAAGGTCGGCAACCAGGCAGGGCACTCCTTTCTGTTCTGCCACTGCCGCTATTTTCATAGAAAGGCTGAGCGTTTTCGCCACTCCTTTCAATACCAGCCCCTGGTATCCTTGCTCGAGCCTGCGCAACGCATCTTTTTCATTGTGAACACTTTCATCTG
>JBBJOD010000381.1:0-5346 GCA_037721715.1 Chitinophagaceae bacterium
AGCTTTATGCGTTTTTTAGGGTTAGGTATTAATGATCCTGTACCCGATGCTAAAACGATATGGCTGTTCAGGGATAAACTTACATCCGGCGGCATGATAGTAAAACTATTTGGTCATTTAGATAAGCAATTAGATAATGATGGTATTATTGTACATAAAGGCAAATTGGTAGACGCCTCTATTGTAGAAGTACCGGTGCAACGCAACAGCCGGGATGAGAACAAACAGCTCAAAGAAGGCAATACACCTGAAGACTGGGATGAAAATAAGCTGCGGCAGAAAGATACCGATGCCAGGTGGGTTACACACAATGGTAAAAGCGCTTTTGGGTACAAGAACCATATTAAAGCCGATAGTAAAACCAAGCTCATTACAGGGTACAAAACTACTGCTGCTAATATACACGACAGTGAAGTGATAGATGAGCTCTTAGATAAGAAGGAGGATAGTGGTCAACCCCTGCATGCCGACAGTGCTTATCGTAGTCAGACAATAGAACATGCCTGTATCAAAAAAGGCATAGAAAGTTGCATCCATGAAAAAGGCTATCGTGGCAACCCGTTAACCAAACGCCAGCAAAGGCGCAACCGAAAGAAATCTAAAATAAGGGCAAGAATAGAATACATCTTTGGCTTTATGACCAATAGCATGAATAAACTATAACTGAATTACCGAAGCTTTGTAAGGAATGCAGCAGGCATCGGCCTAATGAACCTCACTTATAACTTGTTTAGATTAGTGCAGCTAAAAGTAGAACTAAAAAATTGACGGGAGCAGTGTGCCCTTACCTTAAAAAGGGGTACATAAAAATAAAGATGGAATGAAAACAGATCAAAAATCAATCAAAAAAACCATATCGTAAAACTAAATACATCAAAAATAACCCAATCAATAATCACGCACTAAGAAAGTCGGGTTAATAGAGATGCCCAATATGACAAAGCGTGGCCTTCGGCATCTTTTTACTATCAGCTATATTCTTTAGGAAGAAGAAATAGAACAGGAAGGTAGCAAGCATTACCCAAGCCAGTCTTTCATTCCTCTTTCTTCCGGAGTTCCTGGTAAAATATTGTCGAGAATGAAAGCCCAAAGGCCGGATACCAGCATGGGAGTGGCCAATACAACATTAATAAATACCATTAAAGAAGTATTTTCTAATTTAATCGGATTTTCTTTCATGTAAGACGGCAAAGACAATCCTAACATTAATGAAGTTCCAATCAGAATTTGATTCCTTGATATATTTATTTTAGCTCTTAATATTAATTCCAGGCCTGTCATGGCCAAAATACCAAATGCCGTTAAATAGACCGCACCCAAAATGACTTGTGGTATTTCTGCCATAAACGCACCTAACTTTCCTATGATACCAATAAAAAGCAAAATAACTCCTGCTACTACACAAACAAAACGGCTGGCAACTCCGCTTAATCTGATCACGCCAATATTTTGAGAAAACGTTGACGTAGCACTTCCCCCCAAAACGCTGGAAATTATACTGCCTACTCCCTCGGACGCAATCCCCCGACTGATACGTTTTATTTCGGGCGGCTTAGTTTCGGTTACTTTTGAAAGTGCCATGTAATCTCCAAAAGATTCCAGAGATGCCGTTAAATAAGGGATAGACATGGCAAAAATAAATCCCAGATTAAACTTAGGAGCACCCCAGGGAAAAAACTTGGGGAATGTGAACCATTTACTTTCTGCAATTGTATGGAAATTAACATACATAAAGTGTTTTTCGGGAAACCATTCCAGCCAGGTTCCCAAAATGGCCACCCCATAAGAAATGATTACGGCCAGAAATAAAGACATGGTTTTGGTCATAACTCCAAAAGCGAAACTAAAAAGGATCACTAATATTATAACAACGATGGCGTAATGCCAAGCCCCTCCAATGAATTCCGTAATGACGGGCCACAAACCAAGTCCAATCATCATAATGATAATTCCTACGGTCATGGGTGAGATAAATCGACTCACCCATTTTAGAATATTAAAAAAACCTAAGGCGAATTGAAATACCGCCCCGATCAGCAAAGCCCCACCCAGGTATTGCATGGTGACTAAAGGATCTGAATACAGGGAAACACCTAAAGAACCTAAGGCGAGATAAGCTGGTATATGACCTGATGTAGAACCTTGAATAGTCGGCAGGCGTACCCCTAATGTCACCTGGAGGATAGTCGCTATCCCTACTGCCACATTGATATAACCGATCAGCAATCCTATTTGCGAGGTATTCAGGCCCACAGTTGTTCCTATAATAATTGCTGTAGTAATACTTCCCAGGATCATAGCAAAGATGTGCTGAAAACCATAGATCACTGATTTACCAAGGGGTGGTCTTTCGTCCATTTTATAGACTAAAGATTTATCTTCACTATTTTTTGTCATAGATTCCTAGTATGATTCATGTGATAAGGAGATCGCTTCGCTAAGTTTTTCACTTTTTTATCTATTGTTTCAACGGCGTTCAAGAGATCGCTCCGCTAAGTTCGTGTCTTTTTGTGAGCGGTAAGCTCAGGCAGGTTTCGTAAAAATAAGTTTCATAGAAATAGAAGGCTTTTATTAAACTATTGTTTAGATTTTTTAAGCAGAAGCATAAAGGAAATTTTTATGTGGCATTCCGATTGCGTGGCATTCCGATTGCTAGTAATGTGAAATTGTAAACCAAAACAAAAGCTTTCATGACCAAAGATAAAACGGAAAATTTTGAGCTGGTTTACGATGTTAATGACCAGCCCCGCTCAACCCGGGATTGGGTCATTTATAGTCTGCAATGGGTGGTTACCATGGTCTACGCAGTTGTATGGGGCTATGCCATCGTGGGTCTTGAAATGGGGTTTAGTTCCGATGAACTTTCAAGCTATATGTCTTCAATTGTTCTCACTATCGGACTTTCAACTTTGCTTCAGGTTTGGCTGGGACATCGCATGGCCATGGTATCGGGACCCAATGTTATTCCGTCTCTCGCAATCGTTGCAGCCATAACTGCCGGCGGAAAAGAATATGCTCAGCAGGCTTTTCTTGCACAGGCCATCGCAAGTATTGTCATTATCGCATTAGCTCTTTTTGGGGCATTAAAATACATAAAAAAGATCTGGAGCCCATTGATCCTTGGATCCATGGTCTTGCTCGTTGGCCTCTCCATATCCAAACAAGGTCTTGTCCTGTTAGTTGAATTTGGATTTGGATGGCAATTTTTTACTGCTGCAGCACTTGCTCTGATCGGAACTTTTATAGCCATCCGTGCAAAAGGCATTTGGGGAACGCTTCCGGCATTAATTGTAATTGTTCTTGGCTATGCTATTTTTATGGTAATGGGTGAGTTTGAATGGGAACTCATTCAGGACCCGGGACTTTTTGTATTGCCCAAAATTCTACCTTATGGTCTGGCGATGCCACCCTTTGATTTGATTGCTATAATGGTAGTGGTAAATCTCATGGCGGCGCTCAATATGTTCGGTAACTTAAGTGGCTATGCCGGTATCATCAAGCATAAATTAGAAGATAAAACAGTGAACAGATCATTTCTGTTCTTTGGGATGATCGAAACATGTTTTGCCGGACTACTTGGGGTTCCTGCCACTGTGGCTTACGGGGAGAATTTGGGAATTGTCATGTTAACCAGGGTCGCCGCCAGAGGGTTCATCATTGCTGCATCCGTCATTTTTATAGTTTTTGCTTTCATTGGTCCAATTGGAGGGCTGATGGCAGCTATGCCCAAACCAGTGGCCGGCGCTGTCTTATTGGGAATTGCTTCTACAGTAATCGGAATTGGGGCAAACATGATGACCACTGGGCCAAGCTTTGGAAGAAGAGAGCAAAGTCTTGTGGGGTTTTCTGTATTTTTGAGTCTGGGCTTATTTCTTCTACCGCAAGAAGCGTGGAAGAATGTTCCCAGGATCATCACCACTATTTTCAGTAACCCCATAATTTCCGTCATTATTTTCGTGATGCTATTTGAGCAAATCTTTTTCCGACAAAAATCATCTCATACAAAACTATAATTAAAACCAGGAACAGACCATGGAAAATCAAAAGAACAAACAAGACCTTCCACAGGAACGGAAAGTCAAACCCGTCTCATCAACTGAATGGCAGCCAGGTACTGTTTCAGATATGGCCGATGAACGCCAATACGAAGATATTCTGGATAAACGACGTGAAGTTATTCTCGCCCAGGCGCAAAGTGATTATGAAGATTTTCAGAAGAACCGGACTTTTAAATTTCCTGTCTGGCAATATGGTGAACCTAAAGGAAAACTTTTCAAAGTTGAATGCGAAGACAATCCGAACTTTGGAGAAACCTCATTCCTGGAATTTGACTCAGGCAGGACTGCTTTTGTCTCAATTGACTTTCAGATCGATTTTTGTGGCGAGAAAGGCTATGTGGACATAATGAAGTATCCTTTGGAGAACACCGCCGTACCTTTACAGGCTACCCAAAAAGTCCTGGATGCGGTTCGAAACACAGACATGACTGTCATTCACACTCGCGAAGGCCATCTTCCGGATTTAAGCGATTGTCCTTATAATAAGCTCCTTCGAAGCAAAATAATAGGTAAAGGTGTAGGGATAGGAGAAAAGCCAAAGGGCGGCATTGGTAGACTCCTTGTTAGGGGTTCTAAGAGCTGGGGCATTGTCAAAGAAGTAGAACCCATTGAAGGAGAGATTCTCATTGATAAGGCCGGAAAAGGCGCCATGGGTGTAAGTAACTTTTATATGACCCTACAAAACTTAGGCATAACCCATTTGGTGATTACTGGAATTACTACCGATGTATGTGTGAATAGTATTATGACTGAGGCGAATGATCTCGGTTTCTGGTGTTTGCTTTTGAAAGATTGTACTGGCGCAACTGACAAGGATAATTATGCGGGAGCTATCAAGAGTACCAAGATGCAAGGAGGGGTTTTTGGATGGGTTTCAGATTCTGAAAAATTTATAAAAGCTTTGAAGGGTATATAATCTCAGGTGCAATAGTTGATATAAATAATTTATGCTGCAAAAAAAAAATCCGTCCCTCATAAAAAGGAACGGATCTACTAAACTAAGACTAAACCAAACTAAACTCCCGGCATGAATCCGGGTAACTTTCGGAAAAGATCCGGATAGGATCTTTTCCATGAACCATCTACAATTAACTAAACCAGTGCTTATCGTAGCAAGACAATAGAACATGCCTGCATCAAAAAAGGTATCGTAAGTTGTATTCATGAAAAGGTCTAACCGGGGCTATCCATTAACGAAACGCCAGCAACAGCGCAACCGGAAGAAATCCAAATCAGGGCAAGGGTGGAACACATCTTTGCCTTCATGACCAATAGCATGAATGAAATG
>JBBJOD010000382.1:0-5341 GCA_037721715.1 Chitinophagaceae bacterium
TTTGGCTTATGTTGTTTTTTCAACAGGTAAGCACTTAGCATAGGTGATAAAGTCAATGCTACAAATGCAGAGACAAACACAGAGCCGGAAACTACAATGGCAAATTCTTTAAACAACTGTCCGCTGATGCCTCCCATAAAAATGATGGGCATAAACACGGCAGCCAATGTGATGGTGGTTGAGATCACCGCAAAATAAATTTCTTTACTACCTGCAAATGCAGCCTGCACGGGGCTCATACCTTCTTCTACTTTTTTATAAATATTTTCCAACACTACAATGGCATCATCCACCACCAAACCTATTGCCAGTACCAATCCTAAAAGTGTAAGTACATTAATGGAGAAACCAAAGATGTACATGATGAAGAATGCGGATAAGATTGAAACCGGGATGGCCAGCACCGGGATGATGGTAGAACGCCAGTCACGGAGGAAAAGAAAGATGATGATCACTACCAGGCCAAAGGCAATCAACAACGTTTCTTCCACTTCTTTGATTGACTCACGGACTGGTTTGGTAAAATCAAACCCCACAATCAAACGGTACTCCGAAGAAATTTCCTTTTTAAGCTGGTCCAGTCTTTTATAAAATTCATCCACCACCTGTATGGCATTGGCCCCACGTTGTATCTGTATAGCCACACCCACACCAATGGTATTGGCACCATTCGTTACATTGATGATGGCATTGCGTTCGTTCAGTTCGCCCAGTTCGGCAAAACCAATATCTTTTAATTTAATGGTTGCATTGCCTGCCTGTTTAATGATCATGTCATTAAATTCTTCTGCAGTCGTTAACCTGCCGAGTGTACGCACACTCAGTTCATTGCTGTTGCCTTCAATTCTTCCCGAAGGGAGATCAATATTTTCTTTTGACAAAGCAATCCGTATGTCTTCAGGTGTTAATTGGTAGGCCGCCAGTTTTACCGGATCAAACCGAAGCCGCATGGCATATTTATGCTCACCAACTATTGCCACATTCTGAATGCCGGGAATAGACTGTATCCTGTCTTTGATAACGGTTGAAGCCAGGTGGCTCACTTCCTTGATATCTTTTGTATCACTCTCTACTTCGAGGAAAGCAACGAGGTTATCCGGTGAAGATGCTTTCGCCACGATAGGTGGATCTACATCAGCAGGTAATTGATTTTTAGATTTGGATACTTTATCCCGAACATCATTCAAAGCGTCTTCAAGGTCTACATCCCTGTTAAACTCAATAGAGATCACACTTACCTGCTCTCTTGATTCAGATGAAATAGTTCTTACACCATTTGCTTCTGCAATCGATTCCTCAACAGGTTTTGTAATTTTTGAAGCAATCACATCAGGGCTTGCACCAGGATAAAATGTTATCACAGTGATTACTGGTGGTTCTGTCATTGGGAACTCACGGACGCCGAGATAACGCCAGCCAACCAAACCGGCTATAACAATGATGGCAGAAAACACTGCCGCCAGTACCGGCTTCTTTATACTTAATGATGGTAAACTCATGATTGAAATTTTTTAAAGGGATTATTTTTGGGTTACAACAGTTACCGGCACACCATCGCCTGCACGGAGAATATTGGAGATCATCACCGTGTCGCCATTGTTTAATCCGGAACTGATCAAGGCTGATGTTTCGTTACGGTTACTGATTTTTACCGGGGTGATTTTAGCAGCGCCATTTCTTACCACAAAAACACTGTAACCATTTCCACCGGGAATTAATGCTTCCGTAGGAATGCTAATGGCTTTTGAATTATCTGCTGAAGTGTTGAAATATATTTTGGCCGACATGCCTGGTTTTAATTTTCCATCTGCATTGGTTACAGCCGCATTCACAGTAATATTTCTCGACTGGTAATCTATTGCTGCTTCGGTTGACACAACAGTTGCTGTTAGTTTATCATCATTCAATTCTGTGCTGAACTGAATTTTTTTCCCTGCTTTTACGAGCGGAAGATATTTTTCTGAAACAGTGAATTGTATTTTTAACGCTGCCTGTTCTTGTAAACTTACCAGCGGCAAACCCGGACTAACCAAAGTGCCCGCATAGGCTTTTGTAATACCGGTTATCCCGGAGAACGGTGCCCTCACAAATGTTTTGGAAAGTTCCACTTGCAGAATTTCTTTTGCTGCTTGCAGCGATTGCAGTTTGGATAATGCAATATCATAATCTTCCTGGCGGATCGTTTCTGTCTTTAATAATTCGTTGTTACGTTTTTCAATAATATCTGCCAGGTGAAGCTCAGCCTGTAACTGACGAAGCTTCGCACGGATGTCGGCATCATCGAGTTTATATAATACCTGACCTGCACCTACCTGAGCTCCATCTCTAAAATTTACCGAAACAATTTTTTTAGATAATTCACTCATCACTTCCACGGTGCGGTTGGGTAATACCGAACCTGCTACAGTTTCTGTTTGCTGATTTGATGCTTCTGCAACTACTGTTACATCAACCGGGAGGCTGGGCGGCGCAGTTGCAGTTGCTGTGCTTGTACTGTCGGAAGCTTTAGACGAACAGGATATTATTATTGATGTTATCAAAATAATTCCCAACAAAGATTTAAGTGTATTGACTTGCATAACGTTGTTTTTAATTGCTTAATTATAAAAACAAAATTAGAATGAGAGTGAGCCTGGTTACTTACACTATGGCCCTTTAGATTTATATTATTTACAGTGTCATGAAAATTAAAAATCCCTGCATGGTGGCAAGGATTTCTTATTGTCTGAAAGTTCAGTTACTTATTGAAGAGAAGACATTTTTAAACGCAAGCTATTACCCACCACACTTACACTGCTTAATGCCATAGCTGCACCAGCAATCATTGGGTCTAATAAAAATTCGTTAATTGGATATAATATTCCTGCAGCAATGGGAATTCCCACCAGGTTATAAATAAATGCCCAGAATAAATTCTGTTTAACAGTGCGGACTGTTTTACGGGAAAGCTTTAAGGCTTTTGGAATACTGTTCAAGTCCGAAGTGATGAGTGTCATCTTGGCCACATCCATGGCAATATCACTGCCTCGGCCCATAGCTATGCTAACATCAGCTTGTGCAAGTGCATGGCTATCGTTGATGCCATCTCCGACCATTGCCACAATCTTTCCCTGTTGCTGTAATTCCTTTACAAATGCGGCTTTATCAGCGGGCATCACTTCTGCGGTAAAATGTTTTATACCTGCTTCTTTAGCAATAGCTGCCGCAGTTTGTTTATTGTCGCCGGTAAGCATGTAAACCTCTATACCCTGCTCCTGTAAATTATTTATTGCCGCTTTTGATGTTGGTTTTATCTTATCGGCTATGGAAATAATTGCCACAACTTTATTTTCATCTGTAAAAGTAATAACCGTTCTCGCCTGTTGTTGGAGCCGGGCAATATTTACAAGAAGGTCTTTATCTATTACAATCCCTCTTTCCATCATCAGTTTTGCATTGCCAACAAGGTATTCCCTGCCCTGATAAACAGCCGATACACCTTGCCCGGTCAAACTTTCAATACTATTAAGTTTAGCTGCTTTCACGACGCCCTCATTAAGATAATTAACGACGGCTTCCGCTAGTGGATGTTCCGATTGTAACTCAATCGCCAGCAGGATCGATTTCAAATCATCCTGCTTAACGCCTTCCATAAATATCATTTCCTCAACAGCAGGTTTACCTTCGGTGATGGTGCCTGTTTTATCGAGAATGATTGCATTTACTTTATGAGCCAACTCAAGGCTTTCAGCATCTTTAATTAAAATATTGTTTTCAGCTCCTTTACCCACACCAACCATAATAGCAGTTGGTGTTGCCAGGCCCAGTGCACAAGGACAGGCGATTACCAGCACCGTAACAGCAGTTAACAGCGCATGTGTAAAAGCATTTTCGCCGCCCAGTACCATCCATAAAATAAAAGTGAGTATTGAAATACCGATCACCACCGGAACGAAAATACCAGCAATCTTATCAACCAGTTTCTGTACCGGAGCCTTGCTGCCCTGTGCTTCCTGTACCATTTTAATGATCTGTGACAATAGCGTTTCAGCTCCAACTTTCTCCGCTTTAATCCTGAAACTTCCTTTTTGGTTAATGGTACCGGCAAAAACTTTTTCGTCTTTCTTTTTTTCAACCGGCATAGGTTCTCCGGTTATCATACTTTCATCAACAAAAGATTCACCGCTTGTTAGTACTCCGTCAACCGGAATTTTTTCTCCGGGTTTCACCAGCAACACAAATCCTGCTTTCACCTGGCTTACCGGTATCTCTTGTGTTCGATCATCTTCCAAAACCAGTGTTACTGTTTTTGGTTGCAACCCCATTAATTTTTTTATGGCTGACGATGTATTTGATTTCGCTTTTTCCTCCAGCATCTTACCCAAAGAAATAAAAGCAATGACTACGGCTGCTGCTTCAAAATATACATGGGCATGTAATCCACGCTGGAGCCAGAATTCGGGAAAGAAAGTATTGAATGCACTGAAGAGCCAGGCAATACCGGTACTCAATGCCACCAGTGTATCCATATTGGCTTTGCGGTGTTTTGCTTGCTTGAACGCATTCACGAAAAAACTACGGCCAAAATAATAAACCACCGGTGTAGCCAATGCCATCATAATATAATTGCCGTAAGGCATATCCATAAAAAACATGCCTATTATCACTACCGGCAGCGACAGTATGGACGACCAGATGGTACGATGCTTAACAGCAGCGTATTGCTTTTCCTGAGCAGCTTCTTTTATTTCTTGCTGGTTTTCTTTTTCTATTAGCAGGTCGTAGCCAATAGAACGTACTGTATCCTGAAACATCTCAGGCGTTGCAATAAGCGGATTGAATTCAACCCAAGCTTCTGCATTGGCAAAATTTACGCCGGCATCTTTAACACCATCAACCGACTTGATCATAGACTCCACACTTATGGCACATGCGGCACAGGTCATTTCAAGAACTGGGAACGTTTCTTTTTTGTATACAGACTTAGTTGCTTCTTTTTTCGATGTTGTATTTATAACTGTTGGCATGAAATCCTTTTTCACAAAGTTATTTCAGCATGACGGCGGAATTGTTATACAATGAAGGGAATAATGTATAAAATTTTTCAGTTACAGAACAGTAGCGATGATTTTATTTTTTCCGGCCTGCAGGGATTTAAAATAAGAAGGATTAAAACCAGTAAACGTTTTAAACTGACGCGAAAGATGTGCCACACTGCTGAAGCCAAGACGAAATGCAATATCAGTCAGTGTTTGCGGAGTATATGCCAGATACTCTTTTATTTTTTCTATCCGGAAATCTATCATGTATTTTTCGAGCGTCTTTTGTTCACGGAGTGAAAATACAGAGCTGATGGAATCAT
>JBBJOD010000019.1:0-18699 GCA_037721715.1 Chitinophagaceae bacterium
AGGTTCCACCCAGGCCAAGCCCTAACCAGCTAAGAAATGTGGAGCGGGTGATGCCGTCTGCGTCTTGTGATATCTCGACCGAAGGATTACTGAATAATTTGCCAACTACCCACATCATCGCCCTTCTAACATCATCAATAAAAAAGAAGACAGAAGCAATCAATTCAGAAAAAAATAATCCGACAACCATGGCAAAAAGATACGTACGAAGCGGTTTGGGCCAGTTTTCGTAGTTTAGAAATGGCAATAACAAAAGTATTAGCAATATTGCAACGGATAATGCCCAGTAAACGATGAAAATAATAAACCGGGTTCGTGGTGAAGCAGACTGGCTCACCATTTTAACAGGTTGAAAAACATAAATATTCAGAACTGCCATGATGGCAACGATGATCCACAGAAACCCTGAATTACGCATATGTTATCATTTTAGCCTTGCGTGAAGTTGTTAGGTTACCTGACGCTGAATCGCCATGTCAGAACCTGATGAATTCATTCAATTGCCCATCAATAGCTGCCAATGTCTCTCTTTGAATGATGTAACCGGCTTTATCAAGCAGTGTATTTATTACAGAGATGGGTAGTTTATTTGGATGAACCACTACTTTAACATAATGCAAGATACCGGTTAGGTGTTCCATACCTCTTATATTACCCGCCCGGCCGGATGATATACCTGTCAGCAATGCTTTCTTTCCCCACCAAACATTTTGAATATCTGTATTATCAATCAATGACTTAAGAACACCAGGTATGCTACCGTTGTATTCAGGTGAGATTATCACGAATTTCTCAGTTGCCATCAACACTTTTTCTTCCAGATCCCGGATCGATACATTGCGTTCGCTTACATCCAGGTTTTCAAGCGACACAAGAGAGGCGGTTACTCCCTTTTCAGCAAGCATTTGCTGGTATTGCTCAGCTATCTTAATGGTATTACTTCCTGTGCGGTTAGTGCCTGAAATAATGGTATACATCCTGATTTTCCTTCGATTTAAGGGTTAACGGTCTGCCATCCAGTAGCTAGTAACAAACCCGAGCCTTTAATGTTTCATAATAAGTAGCTGGTAATTTTTTACCCTTGTAAACAGTTAAGCAGTGCATTTGATAAGAAGTTTTCCCCAATCTGCAAAACTAAATTTTGCGGTTTTGCTGTTTGGAGACAACTTTACCAATCTTGAGAATACCAAAGGGCGAACCAGTTTTAATCCTCTAAAGTAAACGGCCCATCGAATAAGATTTAATAACATTAGTAAAAATACCGCTTTGAGCGGGACCGGGGCTTAATATGGCAAGAATTATCGGGGTAGCAAATCAGAAAGGGGGTGTTGGCAAAACAACGACAGCCATAAACCTTGCAGCCAGTTTAGCAGTACTTGAATTTAAAACATTGCTGGTAGATGCAGATCCGCAGGCCAACAGCACGACAGGTGTAGGCTTCGACCTGCACAATGTTACGCAGAGCCTGTATGACTGCATGGTGAATGAAACACCGGTCAAGGAGGTGATTCTAAAAACGGATACGCCGAATTTAGACATTGTGCCATCGCACATAGACCTGGTGGGGGCGGAAATTGAAATGATCAATTACCCTAACCGGGAAAGAGTTTTGAAAGGAATTCTGGAGCCCATACAGGATGAGTATGAGTTTATAGTAATTGATTGTTCTCCCTCGTTAGGTTTAATTACAGTAAATGCGTTAACGGCGGCTCATTCGGTACTGGTTCCGGTACAAACAGAATTTTTTGCATTGGAAGGCTTGGGAAAACTACTCAACACCATCAAAATTGTTCAAAACCGTCTAAACCAGTCGTTAGAGATTGAGGGGATATTAATGACAATGTACGACGGCCGTCTTCGCTTATGCAACCAGGTTGTCAGTGAAGTGAGAAGACACTTTGATGAAATCGTATTCGATACCATTATTCACCGCAATACCCGTATCAGCGAGGCTCCCAGTGTTGGTAAACCCGTGATACTCTATGACGCTTCAAGCAAGGGTGCAATCAATTACCTGAACCTGGCAAAAGAGATTCTACAGAAAAACAACATGACAAAGATCAGCCAGGAAGAAAGAATCCTGGAGTAGAATAAGTACAGCAGCTCCCCACGAACGCAACTACATTCTGCAAATCACATTTGCACAAGAAACTATAAGAAACCATGAGTACTCCAAAACTGAATAAAGAGGCCCTTGGAAAAGGTATCCGTTCATTATTACAAAATATAGATGCTGACCTTAAAACAACATCCGGACAACTAAAGCCCACAGTTGTAGAAGCCGCAACCAGTACGCTGCGTATTCCGCTTGACCAGATTGAAACAAATCCGAGGCAGCCAAGATATGATTTCGATGAGCAGGCAATGAATGAACTGGCACATTCCATTAAGATGCATGACATCATTCAACCTATAACCGTCTCTAAATTACCAGCTGGTAAATACAGGTTGATTTCTGGTGAGCGGCGTTACCGTGCTGCTAAAATTGCCGGCCTGACCGATATTCCTGCCTACATCCGCCAGGCAGACGACCACCAATTGCTCGAACTCGCTTTGCTCGAAAATCTGCAAAGGGAAGATCTCAATGCCATAGAAATTGCCTTGAGCTTTAAACGAATGATGGACGACCTGAGCCATACGCAGGAACAGGTGGCAGAACGAATGGGTAAAGAGCGAAGCACGGTTGCTAACTATATCCGGCTGCTGAAATTGCCACCCGATATCCAGGTTGCAGTACGAAACGGCAGCTTGAGTATGGGACATGCCAGGGCCTTGGTGAATGTGGATACCATAGAAAAACAACTATTTATTTTCAAAGAAGTCAAAGAAAAAAATTTGTCGGTTCGGCAAACTGAAGAACTGGTGCGTAAATTATATAAAGGCGAGGGCGCTGTTAAAGATTCAATAAAACCTTCACTTCCGCCAGCTTACAAAAGAATAGAAGATAATTTAGCCTCGCATTTCAGCACAAGGGTAAAGCTCCAGCATAGCAATAAAGGAAATGGCAGCATAACTATTGAATACTATTCGTTGCAGGAGCTTAATAAAATTCTTGATCAGTTGGGCACTTCAACCAATTAACAGACTATGAAAAACGGGCTCATTCTTTTAATATTAAGCTTGTTTTTCTGCAAGCTTTCTTATTCACAAAAGAAAGATTCCGTTGCCAGCAGTCCGGATTCTTTACAAAGCCTTTCAATAGCTACTACAGACACTGTTAAGAAACGAGTACACAGCCCGCGAAAAGCGGCATTGCGTTCAGCCGTTTTACCCGGATGGGGCCAGATATACAATAAAAAATACTGGAAATTGCCTTTGGTATACGGCGCGCTCGGTGTTACGGCTTATGCATTTAACTTCAACATTACCCAATATAAAAGAATAAGTTATGCTTACAGGCTGCTAATCAACCGTGATACCGTTAATTTTAAGAATGTGGATGCGGACCTTCAGCCTTTCATTAAAGCCAATGCTTCTAATGACCTAAGGAACTATCGCAATGAATTTAGGAGGGATATTGACTATTCAGTCCTCATCTTCCTATTGTTCTGGGGATTAAACGTAGTGGATGCCACGGTTGATGCTCACCTTAAAGGTTTTAATGTAAGTGATGATCTTAGTTTAAAAATTAAACCAGGCTACAGCCCGGTCGCGAATACAACCGGCATCAGCCTGGTACTAGATATTCATAAGGGCAACCGGGCAATACTACCCCTGCCACACTGAGTACAATTTTCAGAACACTTTGTTTTTCTCATGCTGATCCTCCATGTACTTTACCGTGTTCAAGTAATTTATTGTGGTTGTGAAAGTTTCCGCAGTGTTTAATACCTTTCCGTTTCTATTTATTTTTAATTTCGCCAATGTACTCATTCGTTAAATAGACCAACTATGAAGATCGCTTTAATCGGTTATGGTAAAATGGGCAAAGCCATAGAACAAATAGCATTGGAAAGGGGTCATGAAATCGTTCTGAAGATTGATGTTCAAAACGAAGCAGATTTTAATTCATCGAATATGTCGGCAGTTGACGCCGCCATCGAATTCACCGGACCTGAAAGCGCCTTTTTAAATGTAACGAAATGTTTTGAAATGGAAGTACCGGTTGTATGCGGATCAACAGGATGGTTAAGCAAGTGGGAAGAAGCAAAAAGTTTTTGTAAACTTATGCAGGGCTCCATGGTATATGCAAGCAATTATAGCGTAGGCGTGAACATTTTTTTTGAAATCAACAAAAAACTAGCTTCGTTAATGAATGCGCAGACCGAATATGAAATCAGCCTTGAAGAAACGCATCATATGCAAAAAAAAGATGCACCTAGCGGCACCGCAGTTTCATTAGCGGAACAGGTTTTAGAAGGTATTTCCAGGAAGATTACATGGGTGAACTACGAAAGTAAGGAGCAGCAGCACCTTCAGATCATCAGCAGGCGAATAGATCCGGCTGCTGGCATTCATTCAGTTAAATACTATTCTCCAGTGGATGAGATCGAGATCATTCACACTGCGCACAGCAGAACTGGTTTTGCCACAGGGGCCGTGCTGGCAGCAGAATTTATCAAAGACAAAAAAGGCATCTTCAGCATGAAAGAAGTCTTGGGATTTTGACTTTGTATTTCCACACGCGGAATCCTGCGAACACATCCTGGTAAATGTTAACATTTTTTCGCTTACCTGACCAGTAATTTACCGGTTGGCCGCGTTTTATATTATACGCGTTGTAAAATTGCGAAGAGTAAGGCATACCCTGCAATATCCGTTTCATGCAATTGATCGCCGCTAAAACGCTGTAAAGAGAAATTAACTAAATTACAGTATGGGGTGGTAATGTTGCCATCGGGGTAATAATTAGGATAGATGAATTTTTAAATGGTGCATCAATGCTTTCAAAAAAAACACAATATGCTTTTAAGGCACTTATATTCCTGGCTGAACAAACAGAGAAAGGACCTGTGTTGATTTCAGAAATATCGAAAAGGAAAAACATACCTCTCAAGTTCCTTGAAAACATACTTTTGGAATTAAGAAAAGCAGGCGTTTTAGAAAGCAAAAAAGGAAAGGGAGGCGGCTATTACTTTTCCGTTGATCCCAAACAGGTATCGCTTGCAAAAGTAATGCGTTTACTGGATGGCCCCATTGCATTGTTACCATGTGTAAGCCTTAACTTTTACGAAAAATGTAAAGACTGTGATGAAAAAATTTGCGGGTTAAACAGGATGATGATACAGGTAAGAGACTCAATGTTAAAGGTGTTGGAGACAAAGACAGTGGCAGACCTGGCACATTGTACGCTGGAAACCTTGCAAACAAGAAATATGATGTAACTGGACTAACAACCCATTCTCTAATGCTTTTGAATCAACCCATATTGTTGAGAGTGCACTGGAACACTGGCAACTGGAATCTACTCAAAGGCATGCCAGGCAACCAGGATACATTCACTTTTTGGAAAATGAAGTCCTTGTTATTTGCGAAGGCGATTCGTTAACATATTTTTTCAAAATCTTTGTCATCAATAAGTAACCTTCACCTGAAATGTGCAGGCCATCTTCAATACAATACTTTGGATTCATCTCGCCGTAAAGGTCAAATACCGTATTTAAATCTATAAATGTAAGGTGGTTATTTTCGCAATACATTTGAAGTGCGTGATTTATGGAGCGAATGTTTTCATTTTTTACCGGGGAGATCCGAATGGCTAATCCCTTTTCATAAACAGGTAAAATACTTTGCACATATATCTTTGATGATGGACACTCGGTTAAAAGTTTACTCAGAATCAATTTATAGTCCTCTAATATCTTTTCGTTACTGCGGCCCTCAATGATGTCGTTGATACCAGTCTCGATGAATATTTTCTTTGGTTTTGCCGATACTACCGCCGATAACCGGTTTAAAATACTGGTTGAATTATCTCCGTTTATTCCCCTGTTTTTTACATTAATATTCTGGAATAACTCCGCCAGTTCAAACTGCTGGGTTAAACTATTGCCGACAAAAACAATTGAGCTGCTATCCAGCTTCAGGTGATTGAATAATACTTTCCTGTTAAAAGTGTAATCAGGATTATACCTGAAATATTTGTAGTAAATAACTTTATACGCTAATACCAGGTTAAGTAATAAAGTGATTGCCAGGAATATCTTTAGATATCTTGAGGTTAGTTTCATGGGGTTATCATATGAATAACGGACCTTTCTGGTAGTTTGAACGGATTCTCCACTACCCGGACTTTGCTATAATTAAACGTTTTTAGTTGTTACTTATTTTACCGCTATACTATTACTCTAAGATAGATATAAATGCGTAAAAGGATTATTCTTTCCTCAGCCTGATTTTCTACTCATTGTTACTGCTTCACCTTTTTATGATTTTTAAACGCAGTATCAATTTCGACAACATTTGTATTATTTTGTTCTCTCAACCTAATTCACCTCGAATAATGGTAAAAAATTAAAATGGAAACAAAGGAAGCTTATGATATCTGGGCTAAAGCCTTTGACACCGTAGCCAATAAGGCAAGAAACCTTGAAGCAACTGCGCTAAGATCGGTATTGAGCGATCTAACTTCTACTAGGATAGTGGAACTTGGTTGTGGTACCGGTAAAAATACAGTATGGCTGGCTGAAAAGTGTACGCAGCTTACAGCAGTTGACTTTACTCCGGAAATGCTGGAAATAAAATTATTCACCCGGCCTTGATACAGTAAAATCGTTTGCATATGAAAATCACGCTGGTTGATCCTGAAATTGACTTGCCTATCAAAACCATTCAAACCGTTTTGCGTATGGCAATGAATTTATGTCGTTAAAATGTATTAGTTCTTATTATTGTGGTAAGTCAGCTATTCTTCATTCATTAATAATTCAACGTAACACCAGCGCTAATTTCACCTGTCTATTTACAATTTATACAACATGAACGCAAAAGTAAAGATTCTTCAGACTGATGTGCTTTCAAATAACTGGTATATTCTTAGAAAGGTGACATATGAATACCAGAAAGCCAATGGCGAATGGCAAACACAAACCAGGGAAGCTTACGACAGGGGCAACGGTGCTACAATCCTGCTTTATAACACCCAGAATAAAACAGTTATCTTAACCAGGCAATTCCGCCTGCCGACCTTTCTAAATGGTAATGCTACAGGAATGCTGGTTGAATCATGCGCGGGATTATTAGATAAGGACAACCCGGAAGATTGTATCATGCGTGAAACCGAAGAAGAAACAGGTTACAAGGTTACGGATGTACGCAAAATTTTCGAAGCTTATATGTCGCCCGGGTCGGTAACCGAAATATTATACTTCTTCGTGGCCGAGTATTCAACAAATATGAAAGTTGACAGTGGCGGTGGAATAGCGCAAGAACAGGAAGAAATTGAGGTGTTAGAAATTCCCTTTAACAGCGCCATGCAAATGTTAGATAGCGGCGAAATAAAAGATGCAAAAACTATTATGCTGCTTCAATACGCAAAGCTCCAAGGTCTTGTTTGATAGGTAAGGTATCGCCTACTATAGACTACCAAAAAATCGTTTGCGTAACGCCTGGTTAAAATTAATTATTGTCAAAAATCTTCGTATTGTGTTTCACTACCTGCCATTCTCGTTTATACTAATGACTAACACAATAATGTAAACAGCATTTACACTTAATTAGTTAACAAAATACTATGTAAGAAATAAACAAAACGATGAAAATTCGTTATTCTTTGCAGTATCTATCACTTCAAGGTAAGCAGTCAATGGCGCTCAACTACCTTCCTGATTTTAGACATGCTTTTAAACCTATGAACAATAAACAGAATTGCCGTTTTTTCCTGTTGACAATATTGTTAGTGGCTCCATTTTTAGGGTTTTCGCAAAATCAAAACTTAAAATTTCAACACCTAACACCGCGGGAAGGACTTTCTCACAGTAATGTTTTTTGTATACTTGAAGATAGCAGGGGATTTATGTGGTTCGGCACTAAAGGCGGCTTAAATAAATATGACGGCTACCGTTACACGGTGTTTAAAAATGATCCGACAGACAAATCCAGTATAAGCAACGACTACATTACCGCTATTTATGAAGACTCAAAAAAAAATATATGGATTGGTACACGTGAAGGCGGCCTAAACCTGTTTGACAGGAACAGTGATCGTTTTACGGCTTTCAGGCATAGCAATACAAACCCCGAAACCATTTCAGCAGATTTCATCAAATGTATTACCGAAGACAGTTTTGGCAATTTATGGATAGGTACGGAAGGAGGAGGCATGGATCTTTTTGATACGAAGAACAAAAATTTTCATCACAACCTTTACACAAACAAGATAAATGCAAATAACGTATATGCTATTGTAGAAGATAGCCAGCGGAATTTATGGGTGGGCACCAGCAATGAAGGGCTACAGTTGTTTGATAGGAAAGCGAAAACTTTCACCAGTTTTATGCACAACGAGAAAGATAGCAGCACTATCAGCGAAAACGATGTGTTTTCTATTTTGGAAGACAGCAGGCACCAGCTTTGGGTGGGTACCAAAACGCAGGGGTTGAACCTTTTCGACCGAAAGACGCGTAAGTTCAGGCGTTTCAAAAAAGATATTTCCAGCGTTAATAGTATCTCGAGCAACCAGGTTCGCCCTATGATAGAAGACAATGCGGGCAATTTGTGGATCGGAACCGAAAATGGAGGTTTAAACATTTTCAATCTAAACACCCAACAATTCAGTTATTATGTACAGGATGATCTTCTCGCCACCAGCTTAAACAACAACTCGATTTATTCCCTATTAAAAGATGTGAAAGGGAACATGTGGGTGGGAACATTTTCCGGTGGTGTAAACCTGCTGCTTTCTGAAAGTTCCAAATTCAAATGGTATACGCACAGTTCTTCAGCAAACAGTCTTAGCAATAATAATGTACTGGGCATTTTCCAGGATTCAAAAGATAACATATGGTTAGGGACAGATGGAGGTGGGTTAAACCTTTTCAACGAAAAAACGGGCGATTTCAAAAATTTTCGGCATCAGCAAGGCAATGTGAACAGCATTGCCGGAAACTATGTGCTAAGTATAGAACAAGATGATGAGGATAACCTGTGGATTGGAACCTGGGGAGATGGCGTGTCTGTCTGGAACAGAAACAAGAATACTTTTAAACATTTCAAAAAAGACCCGGCATCTCCTTCAAGTCTAAGCAGTAACCATGCATGGGTGATTTTTAAAGACAGTGACAAAAACATATGGATTGGTACCTACTTTGGTAGCCTGGACCTTTATGATCCGAAAACGGAAACTTTCAAGCATTACCGGTTGGATAATACCGATCAGGAAGTTCGCGCTAACAATTCTATCCGCTGTATTACAGAAGACAAGAACGGTGAACTCTGGATAGGTACTGATGGCGGTGGTTTGTATGCGTTAAACCGGAAAACGGGTGTCATCAGAAATTACCAGCATATAGACGGCAAAGCAGGGCTAAGTAATAACGTTATTGCTTGTGTTTTTGAAGATAAAAATGGCAATCTGTGGATCAGTACCATGCACGGATTAAATCTATTCAATCGTCAAAATAACGAGTTCACCAATTTCACCACTACCAGCGGACTACCAGATAATATGGTTTTTGGAATCCTTGAGGACAAGCATTCGAATTTATGGCTCAGCACTCATAAAGGCTTATCCACTTATGACGTAAAATCTGGCAGGTTTAAAAATTACGATATAACAGATGGACTACAGGCAAATGAATTTCGTGATATTGCCTATGCTAAAAGCCGGTCAGGCGCTTTCTATTTTGGAGGCAATAATGGTTTTAACAGATTTTTTACTGACGAAATAGTTGACAAACCATTTAATCCCCCTTTGCTGATTACAGACTTCCAGGTATTTAGTAAACCTGTACTTATCGCTCTCAATGAAAATGATCCTTCTCCTTTAAGAAAGGCCATTTCAGAAACTAATAAAATAGACATTCCTTATAAATACGCTGTTATTTCTTTTGAATTTGCCTCCCTTAATTATACTACAGAAGAAACCAAGCATTATTCTTATAAATTGGAAGGATTTGATAAAGAATGGAACAATATAGGCACCCGTAGAACTGCAACGTATACGAATCTTGACCCGGGAAACTATACTTTAAGAGTAAGAGGATTAAACGCTGCCGGGAACTGGTCTTCTCGTATGGCATCGCTGGAGCTTAACATCATACCTCCCTTCTATTTAACCAATTGGTTTAAAATTGGATTGGCGATTTGTGTTGCTGGTGCTATTTTACTTTTCTACCTGTGGCGCATCAATGTAATAAACCTACAGAAAAGAAAACTTCAGTTACTTGTTGAAGAAAGAACCATCCAGCTTGTGCATTCCACGGAAGAAGAGAAAAGGGCCCGCAAAGATGCAGAGCATGCTAACCGCTCCAAGAGTGTGTTCCTGGCTACTATGAGCCATGAAATTAGAACCCCTATGAATGGCATGATCGGTATGGCCGCCTTGTTAGCTGAAACAGAACAATCATCTGAACAGAAATCGTATACTGAAACCATTACAACCTGTGGAGAAAACCTGCTGGTGGTTATTAACGACATCCTTGATTTTTCCAAAATAGAATCAGGTAATATGGAACTCGAACTCAAAGATTTCAGCCTTCGAACCTGTATCGAGGAGGTGCTTGAAGTATTTGGTGTAAAAGCGGTAATATCCGGCCTGGACCTTTTGTATTACATCGCTCCAGAAGTGCCGTCCCAAATCATGGGAGACAGTTTAAGGCTGAGGCAAATCTTGATAAACCTGGTGGGCAACGCGATTAAATTCACTCACCAGGGTGAGATTTTCGTTGAAGTACACCTGCTTCATTTTGGCGATCATAATAATATCGAACTTCGTTTCGACGTACGCGATACCGGAATAGGTATTCCGGCAGAAAAACTGGACAGATTGTTCAAAGCTTTTTCACAGGTTGATTCTTCTACCACGCGTAAATACGGGGGCACAGGATTGGGGCTGGTGATCTCAGAAAAGCTAATTACTTTGATGGGCGGAAATATTACTGTAGAAAGTATTCCAGGCCAGGGCACAACATTCAGTTTTACCATTCAGTCTGCCGTTGCAATAGAGCCTCCGCCTACCAATATGAACTTTCCGATGAGTAGTATGCAGGGAAAGCAGGTACTGGTGGTAGAAGACAATTTAACGAATCAGAACATCCTAAAAAAACAATTAGAGCATTGGAAGATGGTGCCCACCATGGCAATCAGTGGAAATGAAGCCCTTGAGATACTCTCGGGGAAGCCGGCTTTTGACCTTATTCTCAGTGACATGGTAATGCCTATTATGAATGGCCTGGAACTTGCCCAGCAACTTAGGATTAAATATCCGGCACTGCCAGTTATTTTGATATCATCACTGGGTGACGATAGTTTCAAAAAATTCCCCGGGCTTTTCAAATCCGTATTGACGAAACCTATCCGTCAACAGATTCTTTGCAATCATATTTTCAATGCATTGCAGCACCCCGGAAAAAAACTTCTTTCTGAGCAAAATTCTCCGAAACAAAAATTATCGGAAGATTTCTCCAATAAACATCCAATACGAATCCTCTTGGCGGAAGACAATGTCATCAACCAACAACTTGCCATCCGTATTCTCGGAAAGTTGGGGTATGAACCTGCCAAGGCAGAGAATGGGCTGGAAGTATTGGAAATGCTTGACAACGAACATTTCGACCTGATACTGATGGATGTACAAATGCCGGAAATGGACGGATTGGAGGCTACACGAGCCATTCGACTTCGAGCCGGTCAACAACCAGTAATTATTGCCATGACTGCCAATGCAATTCAGGGAGACAAGGAAGAATGCCATATGGCCGGGATGGACGACTACCTAAGCAAACCGGTAAACCTTGACCACCTGGTGAACATGCTTAAAAAATGGTCTTTGAAGATAATGTGTACACCGGTTGCTTAGAACAGTACCGGTCTTATTCTTCCTGCACAGTTAAGTTAAAAACAGTAAAAATGTGAAAAAGTGCCGGCGATTGCGACCTGTAAGACCGGGTTTAGTAATTTAATTGAATTAAATTTGCCTGCTTGTTATTACGTTATCCAAATTGCAGGAATGAGACTTCAACCTATTATTTTTAGAACACCTGGTCAACTGTTTACTAAGCATATTCAACCCATCTGCTTCGTTTTTACATTTAGCCTTCTATTATCAATCGGTGCTTCCTCACAACAAAGTAATGACTGGCGAACAAACATCGACCTAATCGTTGAGCGAACAGACAGTCTTTCCCTCAAGTCTCAACGTACCTTTTATTTAAACCGCATCGTTAAGGTAGACAGAACCTACAAAAACGATAAAGCCATACGCGAGACATGGAATTACACCGTTCATAACGGCAAGGTTATCCTGTTCCAGGTGCATTATGTAATTGACTCCTCCGAATTTTTAGAGGTTTACTATGTGAATAATAACAGGTTGATTTGTATGGAACAATATGAATCACTCTATTTTTCAAGTAGTGACGAAGTAAAGTGGGGAGAAGTGCTTTTTTTCCGTGACAATTCTCTCAAGCTTTATGTGAAAGTGGGCAAGCCGAAACCTGAACAAGCGTATGCCAAAGCCGGAACCAAAGCATTTGAAACTTTTGATAAGAGATTCATTGAGTTGCAAAATAATTTAAGGTAGGGAAAAGTGTTTTCAAAAACAACTGAACGTTGCAAGATTTGCGCAACATTACCAAATGAGATTTTATTCGGTTACCTGCATGCTGACCTATTCCAAAAAATATTTTTCCTGTTTTAGTATATCACTCCTTTTCCTGGCTTTCTTCACTAGTCTTTATGGGCAGTCAATTCAACAATCCCCGAAAAGAAAAAAATTGGTTCTAAGCGATTACAAGGGTATTCCTGATGAAGGTGCTAATTTCCTGGCGACCACAAATATGCTTTTTTCATACAATTATTACAATCCTGTGAAGTGATTCACGATTGAAACCGACGTTATTGTCAGCAACAAATCGTGGATGAAAATAAGAAAAATAAAAAGCCAGGATGTACTCAATGAGTTGCTCAGCCATGAGCAAGGCCACTATGACATAAAGTTCCTATTAGCCAGCCATCTGAAGAAATCGCTGTCGGAAACCTGTTTTGATAAATCAAGATTTAAAGAACAAATAGAAGCTGTTTTTAAAAAGATGAATGGGTATTACGACTCTTTACAAATTGCCTATGATCTGCAGACTGATAATATGCGTAACAGGGAAAAGCAACTAAAGTGGAAGAAAAAAATTGAAGCGATGCTCACATCCCAATCCTTTTAAATACTGTTTTCACTAAAACTTTTTTGATCGGGTACAAATCATTTCGCATTGCGCGTAGCAACCGGCTGATGCATCATAAGTAAATTAATTAATTGTTGCACTTCCTGGAAAGGCCTGTCTTCAACAAGGTAGAAATGCCCTTTGCCGGAATTGTTCCAGGTATTACTGCCAGTTGCCTCCACTTCAATTCGACCTTCCTGCAAGCGATACCATGGCTTATAACCCTTAATAGCAATAAGAACTGCTGTTTGATCCCAACTCATCCTGCCCGCGCTATCCTGGGCAGATTTAGGAATGCTGATTCTGAACACGTCTTTCACCGGGCTGTTTTGAATGGCCTTGTTTTGCACCAGTGGCAGGCCTGCTTTTATCTTCTGGCCTATTTCAAAACCACTGAAAATGATGGGAGTGTTCCAATTGTCAAACACAATTTTAGACGCCGCCGCATCTTTCTCCACATTGAATTCTTTGCCCGACGGAAATTTTCCGGCCATGCAGACCAGCTCCTTTACTTTTTCCCTGATCAAATCTCTGCCATTTAACGGCGAATACTGGTCAGCCGGCGAGTTGTACAGCTCCGCCAGGTTGGTCAAAAAGCCAACGTTTACAATCGTTACACTACGCCTGGGTTCAGCGGCCAGGATTCTACGATAAAGGGCAGTGGCATCTCGAGCCCGGGCATTTGTTTTTATAAGATGCGGATACCTGTCGAGCAAAGTATCAGTCCAGTGTTGGCTGTCACGGAGGCTCACAGCTTTACCTTTTGGAACTCCTACGGGAACACCCGGACGGTTAAAATAAGTATTGAATACGTTCAGTACGCCCGCCACCCCCTCGTAATTGGTACTTGCTATAGTAGCCAGTACTTTAGCGTAGCCACTATCAGCCAGGGCGTGTAATAGTGCAATGGCTCCTGCATCATCATAATCAGGACCCATGTCTGAATCGAAAATGACAGGTACCACCCGCCGCGTATGCTGCTGCGCCTCTGCCATCATACATGTGAAGAACAGGATTAAACAAACGAATTTTTTTAAGAATATCATATAGATGGATGTATGGTTTTTGAATGTTGCTGAAGTGTCGTTCAGTAAAATACATTACAAAATGGTATGGATGAATATAAATGTAATAACAAACAGCAGCAGCATTTCTCTGAATTCTTGCCTGTGGGCAGACACTGTTTTGCTAGGTAACATAACATGCTGCAAAGTTTGCAGGGATTTGCAAATAGTTCTTTAGTATTGTTATCTGCCGAAACACTTCAACTGCGTTACTTCCTTTCTTTTTCCAGAAGTCCTCTGGGTGAAACCGTAAGGCACATCGTCTGCCATCGCAAAATGGAAGATTTTTCCAAAGTTGGGAAGAGTTAAATTATTAACGTGCTGTTTATCAAACCTTTGTGAACCGGTATAATCGTTGGCTTATATTGCCAAAGCCTTAACCTCATGAACTATTACTTCAATTTTACCGTATTGTTTTATAACACACCCGTATTTTACAAAGTCAGCCAAATCGATAAAAACGAATACTACGCTGAACCACGAGACAGTAACCTGGCAAGCTTTAAATTTATGAAAAAGAGTGATCAGTGGATCTCTGAAAGCCTGATCACCAGGGCACAGGCCAGGCAGATCGGCTTGCAGATTGATCATTTACTTTCGCCGGCCGTAGAAGAATCGATTGTATTATCGTAGGCAGGCTCGTGCGCTTATTTCCTTTAAGAATTACAGTGATTTAAACGTTTAAAAACTGTCGATTTCTGTAAAATGGTCCAGGAGATACATTTGGGAGCCCGGAAAATAATTTCAAAATAAAAGCGATGAAAAAGGAGTTACCTTTTTTCATCGCTTATTATTCAACGGCTATAAAATTACTTAGCAGCCAGGTCAAATTTAGTTACGCCGGGTACTGCCACTGCATAGAGCCCTTCATTGTTCGGTACTACGGGGGGTTTTGCATCCCATGCATACACTTCAGGATGCAGGTTAATTCCGGAATTAATTGATTTCTCCCAATCCATTCTTTGTCCGGAATAGGTAGCCATTCTTCCCAGGATAGAAGTCATGGTGCTTTTAGCCCCACGCTCGGCATCCATAAATGTTCAGCCTGGTATGGTTGATTTTCCGTCTTTTTATCAAACTGGTAAATAGTTTTACCTTTTAGGTCGGTGATACGGGCTTCATCAAAGAATATTTTTCCCTTTGTTCCCATGATCAACTCATCTACTTTGCTCATGGTACCCTTTTGGTGCCTGCACTGGCTGTTGAGTATCACTCCATTACTATATTGGAACTCCACAAAATGGTGGTCAAAAATTTCGCCATGCTCTTTCCCTTTCCTTACTTCCCTGCCACCCATTCCCTGGGCGGTAACGGGGTAACTATCCAGCGCCCAGTTAATTACGTCTAGGTTGTGAATATGTTGCTCCGTAATATGGTCTCCACAAAGCCATACAAAATAATACCAGTTACGCATCTGGTACTCCATTTCTGTCATACCTGCCTGCCTGGGTCTTACCCAAACACCATCATTGTTCCACCAGGCCTGGGCTGAAACAACCTCTCCGATAACGCCGTCTTTTAAGCGTTTCATCAGTTCCAGGTACGATGTCTGGTAACGGCGTTGTAAGCCCACCACTACGTTCAATTTCTTTGTTTTAGCTTCCTGGGCCACTTGCAATACCTTTTGTATACCTGCGGGATCCGTTGCAACCGGTTTTTCCATGAACACATGTTTGTTCATACGGACTGCTTCTTCAAAATGCATTGGCCTGAACCCCGGAGGTGTGGCCAGTATAACCACATCAGCCAACGCAATTGCCTTCTTATATCCATCAAACCCAACAAATTTATTTTCTTCTTTAACCTGCAGCCGGCCTTCAAGTTTGTCTTCCTTTAACGAGTTCAAGATATTTTTATAGCTGCCATCAAGGCGGTCTTTAAAAGCATCTGCCATAGCCACGATCTGAACGTTTTGTTTAGTGTGAAGCGCCTGCACGGCGGCACCGGTACCCCGGCCACCACATCCTACCAATGCAATCTTAATTACATCATCGGAGCCAGAAAAATAATTGGCATTGGAAAAAGCCGGCAAGGCCATTATTCCCCCTGAAAGAAGAGATGTTTGTTTAACAAACGTTCTCCTGGAACGATCGTTATTGTTAGATTCATTCATGTTGCTAAATTTAAATATGACTGTAAACGTTTTTTAAATGGTATAACATCATCATCATAACCGGTTCCTTTGCTCCATTCGGTCTCCACTTGTTTGAGATATCTAATCCTGCCCTAAATAATCTGTAAAGAACTTTTCGATCTCCTCAGCGGATGGTTTTTTTCCCGGTTTTACAACCCGGAAACCCACAAAAGGAGCATCTGCATTCCACCACCTGCTTCGTGGAATTTGCGGATCTCTCCTGTTCCAATCCAGGCTCGACTTTATCCGCATGGAACTCCGCAATTCAGCAGGCCCATCCTGGTAAGTACCACCTTTAAGCGTACGTGGGTGTCGGTCTGTTGGGGGTATCAGCGGATCAACCGGGGAAGATCCTATTGTTGAAAAATACTTTTCGTCATATTGATCCAACGTCCATTCTGCTACATTACCCAGCATATCATACAAACCCCACGCGTTAGGTGTCTTAAGACCTACTTTATGGTACTTATTTTCACTGTTGCCTTTGAACCAGGCGTATTTTGACAAGTCGCCATTTTCTTTACCGAAGGGATAACTGGTGGTGCTACCGGCCTTGCAAGCATACTCCCATTCGGCCTCCGTTGGCAGCCGGTAAAATTCGCCTGTCTTTTTATACAACCAACGGCAGAACATCAGTGCCCCGTAATGCGACATGCTGTTAGCAGGAAATCCCCCTTCCTTACCCATACCGAGCGTCATATCAATGTATGGCGGGCTGGGCCTGGTTACAGCATCTGCTGTCTCATTCCTGCTGAATAGATCATCTCTAAAAAATGCATCATATTCATCGTAGGTAACTTCATACATCCCTATGAAAAAAGACGACAACTTCACCGTTTTCTGTGGTAGTTCGTCGGGCTTTCCTGATTTTTCACCACTACCCATCTTAAATTCGCCCCCTTTTATAGGAACCATTTTAAATTTTATAGCTGTACCCGGAACTTCCTGTTCATAAGGCGATAAGGAGGTTAAAGCATCCTGTTGAGCAGATAAACGGCCGGAAAAAATTAAAAGAAGTAAACCTGGAACCACTGATCGAATCATATAAACAAACTTACCAAGTATTAAATTGAGTATCCATGTGAATTTGTTAAACTGACTTTGCTAAAGGCAAATTTCAGTTCATAACTGGAATGATACCTGTAACCATCATTGCGTATCAAATACCAATTGCCAATTTAATTATATTTTTCCAAATTTTGTTAATATGAATGTCCAATCTTAAAAATCGTACGGCGTTTGAAATGCGTAAACGATCAATTTTACCATTTGTGGGTGTAAAACCTAGTTTTTGAAATACGATTCGAACCCCGATGACCGGTAGAATGTAGGCTTACCACTTTCAAGCAATGCGATTTGAACCTCGGTGGACGGAAATTTTTTTATTAATCGCAGGGCACTGGATACTGGCAGCATACTACAGGCTTTGGTCAGCCAGTCGGCATCTACTCCTTTACCTGCTATTACGGTAACATTGCGTGATTGAGTAAGCGCATAGCCAGTGCGGGGATTAATGATATGAGAATAACGCTTTCCGGCAAGCTCCACATACTGATACATATCCCCTGAAGTGGTAACTGCCTTGTTGCTCAAACACAACTGGCGATTCATCAGGCTTTCGGATTGTGGCATATTTACACCCACATGCCATCCATCAATACCGGCAGGTGTTCCTCCTGCTACGATATCGCCGGCTGCATCCACCAGCGAAAACGGGAAGCCCATTGCTTGCAATCTTTCATATACTCGCTGGGCGGTTTCACCCTGCGCTATGCCTCCAAGGTCAAGTTGCATACCCGTTTTTGTTAAACGGATTGTCCGCCGGATTGTATCGAACTGAATTTTGCGATATCCTACGAGTCGTTTTGCCGCCCGCAAACTGTCTTTGTTTGGAAGTATACGGTCTTTCCTTGCCCTACGCCATAGCCTTACCAATGGTCCGATGGTAACATCAAAACGGCCACCGCTTATTTCACTGGCGTGATAGGCCACCTGCAGTATATCAAAAAGCGGGGCTGATACATTGACCCAATCTTTACTTCCAGACCGCGCGCATAGCCTGTTCAATTCGCTGGCGGGCAAATAATCGCTGTAAATTTCATTCAGTGTATCAATCATCCGGTAGCAATGTGCAGCAGCTTCACCCGCTGAAAGGGAATCAGTGCTGTAAACAATTATATTGAAAACT
>JBBJOD010000383.1:0-5329 GCA_037721715.1 Chitinophagaceae bacterium
TCATTCCATTCCAGTCGTGAGTTGGTTCGCAAGGCAATATTCGCCATGTGGGTATAAGCCGCAGTCAGCCTTCCTGATTCTACCGGGCAAGCAGGGTCTTTGCGGGTCTTTAAGCAGTCGAGCCAGTTCTTGAGATGAGCCTCATGTGAGTCGTGGCCGGTTTGACGGGGCATTGCAGGAATCCTGTATTTGCCATTCGCTGATTCGGGGAAAAGATCCCAGGATGACCGGTCAATAACAATGGTGGCGTCGTTACCCAGGAAAGCAAGTCCATAACTGCGTCCCCAGGGACCACTTTCCATACCCCCAACATTTTCCCAGGTGATGTTGTGATCAGGCATTTGGTAAGAAACACTCATGGTGTCAAAGGTTTCATGAGCCCGTTCCGGGAAAGCAAAATTGCCACCTGAAGCACTTACAGAAACAGGCATTGCTTTGATGTCTTTTGCCCACAAGGTCATATCCATTAAATGAACTCCCCAATCGGTCATTAAACCTCCGCCGTAATCCCAGAACATGCGCCATGAACCGTGAAACCGTGCCTTGTTAAAACTCCGTTGCGGGGCCGGGCCCAACCACATATCGAAATCAACACCGGCAGGCACGGGGCTATCTGGCACCTTTGGCTGGCCAACACCATAGTTAAAATTCGCCCATACCATTGTTTTTCGCAACTTTCCTATTTTGCCTGATTTAATAAACTCCATAGCTGATTGCCAGTGATCACCACTGCGTTGTTGCTGCCCTACCTGTACAATCCGGTTGCTTTTTCTAACGGCATTCACCATCAGGTCACATTCCCTGATGCTATTGGCCAATGGCTTCTCAACATAAACATCTTTGCCAGCTTCACAGGCGGCAATTAGCTGGTAACAATGCCAATGATCAGGGGTGCCGATAATGACAGCATCCACCTCTTTGTTATCGAGCAACTTCCTGAAATCTTTGTATACGACGGGCGACTTACCCTGGATCTTACTGATCTGCGCACTCTTCTGCTCAAGCACCTCATCATCAATATCGCACAATGCTCCACATTGAACGCCCGGCTGCTTAAGCGCTTGCAGCATATCGCTCATTCCCTGATTGCGTGCGCCTATTAGCCCCAAAACAATTTTATCATTAGCAGAGGATTTAGGGGCAGGCAGTGAATGAGCAGCGGGAAAAATTCCTGCCATCCCGGTTGCAACAATAAGCCTGGATGAATCCGTTAAAAATTCTCGCCTTGATTTAGACATGGTTTTTCAGTTTGAATTTCAGAAAAGGAGGGCGTTCGAGTTAATTAAAATCATTTATACGGTTCAATGAATTGTTGCTTGAACCTAATTTTCTTACCTTGAATGTACTACTTATTAAGCAATCACTTAAAGCTTATTACAATACGGAACTTGCCTGTAATCAGTCTAAACTTCCGTCGGTTCACAGTGACAGCGATCCTTTAGCAGCGGTACTGTAATAGAAAATGGTGACAAGAAGGTTTCGCTTAAAATTTCACCGGGTTTACTGGCTGGAGCAGGCAAATCCTTCTTGGAAAATGTTGAATACCTGGCAATTAAAACCCGGCATCAATTGCTGATGATTGGCGAATGGCATCTGTAAACAAACAAACATGCTTTTGAAATATGATACCTCTTTCAAACACAAAACAGGCGATTTGGTCCTGTTTAAATGGAAGCAAGAAAATTACAGATTGTAAAAGTCATAAAAAGTGGTAAAATTGTTTTTGATCGTTAATAAAATCTCTAATTATGGAAAAAAGCGATGTTGGTTTTGGAATAGTAGGTGCCGGCATGATAGCAGGCATCCATGCAATGGCAATTGATGCCATTGCCGGTGCCAGCCTCAGGGGAGTTTATAGCAGGGGTAGAACCAAGTCGGCAGCGTTTGCTACAAAATATGGATGTACGGCATTTCAAACGCTGGAAGAGATGCTTAGCCGGCCAGATATTGATATTGTATGTATTTGTACGCCTTCCGGAATGCATCATGACCTGGTGATCAAATCAATTGAAGCGGGTAAACACTGCCTGATTGAAAAACCATTAGAGGTGACCCTGGAAAAATGCAATCATATTATAAATGCGGCAGCTGACGCCGGAGTGATTGCGGCGGTGGTTTTCCCTTCCAGGTTTTATGAGAACAGCAGGCTATTAAAAAATTCGATTGCAGATAAAAAATTCGGCGACCTCGTAATAGGCAGTGCATATGTTAAATGGAACAGGACCCCCGAATACTATAAATCATCCCCCTGGAGAGGCACATGGGAGCTTGATGGGGGAGGAGCACTCATGAACCAGGGCATACATTCGGTAGACCTGTTGCAATGGTATATGGGGCCTGTTGAATCTGTACATGCTTATGCGGCTAATGCGAAGCATAAAGGTATTGAAGTGGAAGATACGGTAGTCGCCACGTTGAAATTTGCGAATGGGGCGCTGGGTACCATCGAATGCTCGACCGCTGTTTTTCCGGGTTCTCTGAAACGGATTGAAATCATGGGAACCGGTGGAACAGCCATACTGGAAGAAAGCAGCTTTTTGAAATGGGAATTTCTGCAAATGACAGATGAGGATAAACAAATGATCAACCCGGTGCCACCAGGAAGTGTGGTACAGGGTGGTGCCTCTAACCCGGCTGACATCAGCTATTTCGGGCACCAGAGACAGATAGAAGACCTCATCCATTCAATCGCATCCGGTAGCACCCCTTTCATCGACGCCTTTGAAGGCCGAAAATCTGTAGAGATTGTTTTAGCCATCTATGAAAGCGCACGCACGGGACAGTCCATCAGGTTACCATTGTAACTATTGATTACCTGCGAGAACCGGTAATTATGCAAACGATCAAACAGTGAAACGCAGGAAATCTACAGATTGAATCTATGAAACAAGGCAGCAAATGGGTGAAAGGGCTGCCAGGGCTGTGGAGAAAAAATCAGGGAATTGATAGCTACCCGGGAATTTGTAAATAAAAAGTTTGCAGCTGCCCCTTCTCAAAATGAGTTTCTATATTTTTTGTTGCCGGAAGAGGACCTAATTGGCACCGCGTCAATGCGTTTCATCTGGATGAATGCATCGACTTACGATAAAAGCAGTGCAGCAAAGCTGTCATCTAACGGGGTAACCCGTCGTAAACACTTAAGAAATTATTAGCGAAATGATAAAAGCAACATTACTAACTATTACATGCATCATTGGCGTCCCAGGTTTGTTCAGCCAGGATAATATCAAGCTAAGGAAGATCTTGCCCATCATTGACAGTCTTTATAAAGCGGCTTCAATAAAACATCATTTGCCCGGGATGGTGTATGGCATTGTGTACAACGGGCAGCTGGTACAAACAGGCGAAACAGGTAACAGCAATATTTCCCTACAGCTACTTGCCGACAGTAGTTCGGCTTTTCATATCGCATCTATGACGAAAAGTTTCACGGCAATGGCTATCCTGCAGCTTCGTGACAAGGGAAAACTTTCTCTGGATGAGCCCGCATACCTTTATATCCCTGAATTAAAGAATCAAAAAGCGGCTTCTCCTGACGCTGCCCCTATCACCATCCGTCACCTGCTCACCCATTCAGCCGGTTTCCCTGAAGACAATCCATGGGGCGATAGGCAGCTGGCCATTAGCAATGCGCAAATGATCACGATGATAAAAAAAGGCATATCATTTTCAAACCCACCGGGTATTGCATACGAATACAGTAATTTTGCGTATGCGCTTTTGGGTTATATCATAAAAAAAATTTCGGGAAAGTACTACGTCGATTATATAACGGACCAGGTTCTGCGCCCTTTGGGCATGACGAACACCTATTTTGAATATGCTGATGTTGCGGATAATAAGCTGGCGCATGGATACAGGTGGCTGAATAACAATTGGGCAGAGCAGCCCATGCTTCACAATGGCGCCTATGGTGCAATGGGTGGAATGATAACCACCATGACTGATTTTGTAAAATACCTTTCAATGCACCTGGCCGCCTGGCCGCCTTCTTCTGATAATAAAAATTATGTGTTGAAAAAGAGTTCACTGCGTGAAATGCACCATCCCTGGCAGCTTAGGGATTTAGATACAGCGTTTGCATATCGTCCCGGAAAGAAGTGTCCTATCGTAACGGCGTATGGTTACGGGCTGCGCTGGAGCAAAGATTGTGAAGGCAAGATTATGATCGGGCATAGTGGCGGCTTGCCTGGCTTTGGCAGCAACTGGACTTTTATGCCCGATTACGGGTTGGGTGTTGTGTGCTTTGCCAACAGCACTTATGCGCCGGCGTCCGTGATCAACGCCAACATACTGGACACATTGATCAAACTGGCACACTTGTCACCGCGTCCTATTCCTGTAAGTCCAATACTGGAACAACGTAGAAATGAACTGATAAAACTGCTACCCGGCTGGCTCAATGCGCCATCCAGTGGCATCTTCGCCGAAAATTTCTTTCATGATTACTTTACTGATTCACTAAAAAAAGACGCTATGGAAATTTTTCAACAGGCAGGGAAGATTACCGGATCAACACCTATCGTTGCCGAGAATAACCTGAGGGGCTATTTTATTCTGGAGGGAGAGAAATCTGATATAAAAATTTATTTTACACTTACGCCTGAAACGCCTGCTTTGGTACAGGAATACCGGATACACCAGATAAATAAAGGCGAACGGAAATAAAAACGAGGCAGTGGCAGAACGTCTAATTAATTTGATCGCCGGCTGACTATAAAAACATTTTACAGTATGAAGCCAAGCGCCCAGCTTTCTGCCAGGATAAATGATTTTTTCATTCTCAACTGGCACCAATACCCGAAGAAGCTAGCAACCGGGTTGATAGCATTTTATTTGTTCAATGGCATAAGTTACCTAAAGGTCCAGTCGCTCACTTCAGAAGAGAACAGTTTTTGGAACTATGCCAATCGTTGTCTCATTGGGAAGCCCGAACGTATCTCTACAATAAGCTTCAATAGCAAAATGCCTGTAATTGTGTTAAATACAATTCCACGTATTTTTAATTAGTTACCAAATCCCGGGTTAAAAAAATTACTACATTCTAAATAGTATGGATACAGAAAAACAAAAAATGTTACGAGGCGAAATGTACAATGCGGCAGACAGTGAGTTTGTTGCTGAAAGGAAAAAAGCACGTTTGTTGTTAATGCAGTTAAATAACCCCGGTGATAATGAGCCAGGATCAAGACAACAATTTCTACGTGAGTTGATTCCGGGCCAGGGGGCGGCATTATGGATTGAACCGCCTTTCCACTGTGATTATGGGAGCAACATTTTTACGGGAGACAACGTATATTTCAATTTTAACTGTATCATCCTGGATGTT
>JBBJOD010000020.1:0-18674 GCA_037721715.1 Chitinophagaceae bacterium
GTTAGACGTAACGCCCGAGTTAGCCAGCCAAATTAAAACTTTAATCAAGGACGAAGGTTAGTTGATTATTAGCGCCTTGAATAGTTCGGTATCTAACAATCAGCCAAAAGGTTAACTGCAGAGCGCGCAAAGGAGGAAACGCTGAGCGCGCGAAGGAGTAATTCCCTACCTGGCGCAAGTTGTCCAACAGGCTTTTTTACAGTCTGTTGATCTCAAGGCAATGCCTGAAGGTCGACTCATGCCCGCACCACACTCAAACCGCTGCTATCTAACCGCAGGTGTTAAATGCCAGCAATACCTACCCAACCGATTAACATCCCGCCCATACCCGTCCAAACTACGTTTTCTCAAACTTTGATAATATTAAGTTCACCATAAAGAAATACAGGTTTAACACAGCGTATCCATTTTTGCAGCTCAGTCAAACTAATTGTATGCTTAGGAGTATCATTTTTTGCACCATTTTATTTTTTTCCAACTTGATGAACAAGCAGCTGGTTGCTCAAACAACACAGGCGTCCATTTCAGGGATAGTTGCAAACAATGAAAAAAAGCCACAGGTGGGGGCTTCTGTCACGGTACGCAACGAATCTACAGGATTTTTTAACAGGTCGCTGACGAATGCCAAAGGTGAATTTACTTTTAAAGAACTCCCATTGGGCGGACCGTACACAGTGAATGCTACGTTTACTGGTTACGGTGAGCAAAAACTAAGCGGGTACAGTCTTAACCAGGGAGATGCGGTAAATATAAATATCAACATGCAGATCCAGGAATCCACCCTTGAAGTGGTGCAAGTGATTGGTTCGGCATCAAAAAATAAAATTGAAAATATCGGCGCAGCTACGGCTATCTCCGCAACTACGATGACCAGGCTGCCTGTAAACGGACGAAATTTTACCACATTAATGGACCTTTCCCCGCTAAGCAGGGGAGGAAACATTTCCGGCCAACTCGGTTCTTCCACCAACTACACGATCGACGGTATGAATGCCAAAAATCCAACTTCGGCGGGTTCTACAACCAGCCGCAGCGGGGCACCTTATTCTATATCGATTGAAGCTGTTCGTGAATTTAAGGTAGTTACCAACCAATACGATGTTATCTATGGCCGCAGTGGGGGAGGTACTGTTAGTGCAGTTACTAAAGCAGGTACCAACACACTTAGTGGAAGTGCATTTGGTTATGGCAGGGCCAACTGGCTTTCGAGCAGATACGATATAAGGGGCAACAGGCGCAATAACAATTATTCAACTTACCAGTATGGTTTTTCCCTGGGAGGACCGATCATAAAAGATAAACTACATTTTTTTATTGCATGGGATCACCAGCAGGATAACAGGTCGCTCGTGATTGCCGATGTTCAATCTCCGGCCGATGAAAGCAGGTTCAACGTAACAAAAACTACACTTGATAATTTTGTAAGCATCGCCCGTAGTAAATATGGGGTATCCAATAAATCGCAATATGGTTCATTTGATAAGAACCGTGGTTCAGACGCTGCCTTTGCGCGTTTAGACTGGCAGATAAACACCAAAAATTTACTCACCATCCGTAATAATTATACCAACGATAGAAATAAATTGGGCCTGGTAGATAACACCGCTATCAGTCTGTACGAATCAACCGGAAACGACTTCAATAAAGACAACAGCTTCCTGGCAACATTGCGCACTTCTGTCAGTTCAAAAATTACCAATGAGTTAAAATTGCAACACTTATACACCTACCAATCCAGTGAACCGGGCGATGACCTGCCTGGCATGAATATACCCAGGGCGATCGTGGAGAATGTTACTTCCACTATCGGGGGTGTAAGATCGACCAATATTCAAATCGGTGGCCACAGGTTTGCGCAGGAAAATTTCGACAACCATGTTTTGCAATTGGTGAATAACCTGTATTACAATCCCAACAACATCAGGTATACGTTTGGATTTGATGCTATGTACACCCGTTCACATTCAAGATATGGAAGTGAAGTAAATGGCCGTTTTCATTACAATAATATCACGGCATTTGAAAACAACCAGCCTTACAGGTATTACAGGGAAGTCCCACTGATTGCGGACCCGAGTGTGGTGGGGAAGAATGTAAACATTGGACTGTATGGCCAGTTGCAGACCACGCTTGCCACAGGCTTGAATCTCACTGCCGGTTTGAGGTTCGACTACGCGCACTATCCTTCCTCACCTTTGAATCAAATGGTGCTGGATGAGCTGAACTTGCGTACTGACAACAAACTGAAATCCTTCGTTGTTCAGCCACGACTTCAGTTTACTTGGGATGTAAATGAAAACCGTACTGACTTTATTCGTTTTGGTGCCGGTGTTTTTGCCTCTGATATTAATAACTATGCAATCATCAACAACCTCGTTTTTGATGGCAAACACTCAGCTACTGTCGATGTAAGGGCTCCGAATATACCGGCGGTAAATTTTCCGGGTTATCGTGCAGACCCTTCCAGTATTCCAACCCTGCCTGCTTTTCAATTACCTACCATCAATACCAATGCTTCAGATGCGCAGGTACCGGTGATGTATAAAGCTAATGCTTCTTATAGTCATTACTTTACCGAAAAACTGAAAGTGAGTGTTAGCGGCTTTGCCACCCTTGGACGCAACAATTACATGTACGTTGACAGAAATATGGCGGAACAGCCATTTTTTACTTTGGCCAATGAAGACAATCGTGGCGTGTATGTGCCATTGAATACCATGCCGGCAAATGGTGCAGGTGACTGGCTGCAGGGCCGAATCAGTAAAAAATTGGGCCGCGTACTTGAGCTAAACAGCAAAGGAAAAATAAACCAGTTTGCTGTTGTGCTAGATGCTACCTACCAGTATTTTAAAGACGGCGACATATCCTTTAGTTATACATGGAACGATGCAAGAGACAATACATCCTATAACGGAAATGTTGCCAACACGGCTACGCTTGTTCTGCCGGTAAAAGATGATCCGCGCAACTTAAGTAAAATGAGTTACTCAGATAACCAGTTCCGTCACAAAGTGGTTGTGTATGGTTCCCTTCCTACATTTCGTGGATTCAATATCGGGCTTCGTTACTCAGGCATCGGAGGTACCCGTTACAGTCTATTAGCCGGGGCCAACAGCAACGCAGATTTTGTTTCCAGTACCAATGACCTGGCTTTTATATTTAATACGAATGACGCGGCGGTGCCTGATAATGTTAGAAACGGGTTAACAGCCATCCTAAATAACCCGGCTGCAAGTCAAAGTATCAAACACTACATCAACAAATATTTGGGAGAAATAGCTGAAAGAAATGGTGGCATCAATAATTTTTATGGAATCTTTGATTTACGGGTAACAAAGAACATAAAGCTTTACAGAACACAGAGTGTGGAATTTTCGGCGGATGTATTTAACCTGGCGAATTTGTTTGATAGAAGCTGGGGCGTCAACAAATCTTTGGGTAACCAGGCTTTGTATGCGATCGGCATCCCTGCAACGGCGACTACACCTGCTATTCCGGCCTTCGATGCGGTAAATAAAAGGTTTAATTACAGGGTGAATACAGCAGGAATTGTGAACCCTTCCGGTGACCCATTCCAGTTGCAAATTGGATTACGCTATAAGTTTTAGTGAATGAGAATATGATAACCTGTAATACAAAGCAGCATTTATGAGAAAATGTATAATAGTAGTTGTCTTACTGTCGGTAATCATTAATTCATTGGCTCAAGACCATAACGAAGCAAATTATGACGAATCAAAAGTTCCGAAGTATACTTTGCCCGACGTTCTGAAAACGAGAGCAAATATTACCATCGAAAGTAAGGCTGCCTGGGAAAAAACTAGAAGGCCCGAGATACTTAAACTCTTCGAGGACAATATATATGGGCAAATGCCGAAATCATTCAGTAATATAAAATTTTTAATGGGTAAAAAGAGTGCCTCTGCGATGAATGGCAAGGCCCGGTTAAAGGAGGTAGTCATCGAGGTATTCAATAACAACACGTCGGTAAAAATTAACCTGGTACTTTTTATACCATCCGGAGCTAAGAAACCGGTGCCGGCATTTATTTTGATCAATAACCGCCCTATTGATAACACCGATCCGAGTCGTACGAAGAAAAGCGATTTCTGGCCTGCTGAGATGCTCATTGACAGCGGATATGCTATCGCCGCTTTCCAGGTGTCAGACCTGTCGCCAGACAACAAGGAAACGTTCACCAAGGGGGCATTACAATTATACCCGGAGCAACTCGCCGCGGACAACGGAATGCGTTCTATTGGCGCCTGGGCCTGGGGAGCTAGTCGCGTAATGGATTACTTTGAAAAAGACGTAGAAATAGATGCCCGAAAGGTGGCAGTTGTTGGACATTCACGCGGGGGCAAAGCCTCTTTGTGGGCGGCGGCCCAGGACCAGCGATTTGCCATTTGCGTAACTAATTGTTCAGGAAACACTGGTGCTGCCCTGTCACGCAGGCAATTTGGAGAAAGGATTACCAGGATCAATACTTCTTTCCCGCATTGGTTTAATACAAATTATAAAAATTTCAATGGAAAGGAAGATTCATTACCGGTAGACCAGCACATGCTGGTTGCGCTGATAGCACCGAGGCCTATCTATGCTACCAATGCCTCAAAAGACCTTTGGGCGGATCCTACAGGCACATTTTTATCATTAAAAAATGCAGAGAGAGTGTATGCTTTGTATGGACTTCGGTCTCATCTTCCTGGCAAACCTCCTGGTATCAATAAACCATTTATACAAACCCCTTTAGCCTACCACAACCGGGAAGGAGAGCATAATCTAACATCATTTGATTGGCTAAACTTTATAAAGTTTGCCAATTATCATTACAGCATGATCAAATAACAGCATTTCAAAGTACGACTATTCACGGTCCTTCATTTCCATTCGCAACTCTGTATGCACGATTGAATACATCCACATGAATAATCCACTTTTGGAAGAATCGTAAGTGCTTATTGTGTTGAAAATTTTAAGAAAAATCTTTTCAAATACTGCCTTCCTGCTTTCTTCCTCTTTATGGTACTTGCACACTATTCCATAGACGGATGAAGCGTATTTATTATACAAGACATGGCACGCCTTTTCGTCTCTCTTTTTAACATTGGCAACAAGCGTTTCTTCAGTAATCATTCGAATTCATGGGGTTAGTGATCAAAAGGGCCAGTGAAGCATATTCTATCCAACTGCAATTTCATATCCTCGTTTTCAAAGATATTTTACCAAATACGATTAGAGGTAAACCTAAAATATGCCAGTTTACAGATTATTGGTAATCAAAGATATCGGGTGAAATAGTTGTATACGTAATGCCCAAAATGGGAAAAACTTCTTAATTAAACATCATTAAAACATCATGGATTGTTGGTAAGCCTTTATACGTAGGATATTATTGGATCAGCAGGTAACTGAAATTTCGGGCTTAAGGAGTTGTTCAAAATAATACAAAGATGATACCATAAAGATAAAATTACGGGTAAAAAACATTTTATCCAAAGTAAACATCCTGGCAATCAAGATGATTCTACATCAGACATGACTAAAGGTTTGATTTATCGTATGATCAGTATCTTTTATTTTATGTATACATATTTGAGCTTAAAATTAAAAAATCGATCCACGAAACAGGTGTGATCCTGGTGATACTGGCTGAAATACTTTCGCGGCGAATCTGAATTTTCTTTTTGCCAATAGCCGTTTACCAAACCTGTTGCATACGTCAGACGGAAGCCAATAGCATTACGCTCTTCAAAAATGCTTTCACCGATACGTTTGATAAAGCAGGCCGGTTACTAACGTTCATGAATACCTACATCGTATTCCTACTCCAGTAGTCTTACTGACATTCGTATTGCAGCTGCGTCCAAATAAATTTTTTTAAATAAACCACAACATCACTTTACATGTAAAGCCAGGGTATTACTGCAGCTGATGGATAACAGCTCAATGCTTTATTCTGTCCACCGTTTAACGAAGGCGTTGACATATTATGGTTATGGTGCCATGCGAGGAATTGGCTGGGGATATAATCTGCCTATTAATACACCTCGCCGCAGGTTATTATTTCCGGCTGGTGCAGGCCCGATCCAGATAGGGTCAACGAATATCAGTTCCAGACATTTCTTTCACAGCTTTTTATTTACCTGGTGAAATTTACGCACCGACATTCTTTAAAATGGTTCTTTAATTATGAATATAAGAGTAGATTTGTTTTATAATTCCTGGTAGATACGCTCAAGTGTTTTTACTTACTAATCTTTTGTTCGAAAATAAACTACCCTTCAACTGTTCCTGGGAGCATGAGATGATGGAGAAAATGAATCGGTTCTTAAAAAACGCAATAAAAAATTTCAGTCAATCTTTTATTAAATTCAATGAAATATCATTATAGCCGAATTACGAATTGCAAATATTGTCACCCTCTTCTTTTTTTCGTAGTTATGGCGCTTTGTTCGATAGCCTTCACAGAAAGTCTTCCTACTGTTTCTGGCAGTTTTTCCCCTCTTGTAGACACCGAACAGAACCGGTTTACCAGGATTGTGTTAGCGCAGAAGCTGGAAGAGCCTATGCAGCTGGAAATTTTAAAAGATGGCCGTGTATTGTTTGCAGAGCGAAAAGGAAAACTGAAAGTATACAACCCAAAAACAGGAAAGATTTCGGTGGTCGCAACCATACCCGTTAGCACCAAGTACAAAAGTTTGAAAGGCGAAGTATCAGAAGCTGAAGATGGCCTGCAAGGTGTAATACTGGACCCTGATTTTGACCAAAACCATTGGATCTACTTATATTATTCGGAGGCTGGTTCCAAAGCCCGCAACATCATAGTGCGGTACGAGTGGCGGGGCAACCAATTAATAGAGAGCACAAAAAAGCGGGTGCTGGAAGTGCCTGTTCAGCGGGAAGAATGTTGTCACGTGGGCGGCGGTATGGTTTTCGACTCGCATAAAAATTTGTTATTGACGACAGGCGACAATACTTTTTCGCGGTCATCCAGCGGCTTTACACCGATTGATGAACGCCCGGGGGCTTATACCAGGGATGCGCAAAAATCATCCGGCAACACGAATGATTTAAGAGGCAAGATACTCCGTATACATCCTGAACCCGATGGCACTTATACTATTCCCGACGGAAATTTATTTGCTAACGGAACAGAAAAAACACGTCCTGAAATCTATATTATGGGCAACCGCAATCCATGGCGCATGACTATCGACAGCAAAACGGGCTGGCTGTATTGGGGTGAAGTAGGACCCGATGGATTTGGTGATACGGTTGGCCGTGGACCGAAAGCTTACGACGAGTTCAACATGGCAAAAGAGGCGGGCAACTTCGGCTGGCCCTATATGGTAGCTGATAACAAAGCTTACTGGGATTATGATTTTGCTGCCAGTAAAAGCGGGGAGAAGTTCGACCCCCAACGTCCCATCAATATGTCTCCAAATAATACGGGCTTAACCGAATTGCCACCGGCAAAACCGGCTATGATCTGGTATCCCTATATTGTGTCCGATGAATTTCCGCAGCTGGGTAGTGGCAGTAGAAGCGCAACAGGCGGCCCGCTTTATCACCGATCCGACTTTAAGAATCCAAAACGTCCATTCCCTGCATATTACGAGGGAAAGTGGTTTGTTACCGATTGGGCCCGGGGCTGGCTGCTGGCCATCACGCTGAATGAGGATGGCTCACATAAATCAATCGAGCGTTTCTTACCCAGGGAGATATTCAGGGGGCCCATCGATATGGATTTTGGCCCCGATGGAGATTTGTATGTACTTGAATATGGCAATGGTTATTTTTCTGATAACCCGGAAGCTCAACTGGTTAAAATAGAATTCAACGGGGGCAACCGCAGGCCCATTGTACAGGCTACATCCAGTAAAAAAGGCGGGGCAGTACCTTTTAAAGTGGAATTGTCATCTGTGGGCACCGAAGATTTTGACCGTGATGCGCTTACCTATCAATGGAAACTAAATACGACGAACGGTACGTTCAAAATATATAACGAAGCAAACCCGGTTATACACATAATCACACCTGGTATCTACACTGCGCAGCTTACCGTAACGGATGCCAAAGGTGCTAAAAATTCTAAATCGGTACAGATTACCGCAGGCAATGAACCACCCGTAGTAGCCTTTGATTTTAAGGGCAGCAATAAAAGCTTCTACTTTCCAGGTAAAAAAATTAATTATGTAGTAAACGTGAGTGACAAAGAAGACGGCAGCCTTGCCAGTGGACGCATCCTTCCATCACAGGTAGCCGTTACCATCGATTATCTTTCTGAAGGTTACGATCAAACGGTTATTGCCTCTCATCAACAAGGCGTGGATGTTTCTGTGCGTTATGCTACCGGCAAAAGTATCATTGCTAAAAGTGATTGCAGGTCCTGCCATAATATCAACACTAAATCGTTGGGTCCCGATTACACTTCGGTAGCAAAAAGATACACTAATGACAAGGAAGCAGAGACCCGGTTAGCCAGGAAAGTCATTTCCGGCGGAAGCGGCGTTTGGGGTGATGCAGCCATGCCTTCACATCCTGCATTATCCACCAACGAAGCAACGGCTGTCGTAAAATATATCTTAAGCTTAAGCGAGAAGCAAAGTATTAAATCGAAGCCGGTAAATGGTAATTATGTGCTGGATACGGCGGCCAAAGCAGGTACCAGGGGTAACGTACTATTTCGTGCTGCCTACAGAGACAAAGGTACGAAGCTGGCTGCGCCACAAATCACCGAGGACCTGGTTGTATTACGTAATGCCACCGTGCCGGTGTCAATGGTTGATCGGGATGACAACATGGAGTTTGCACCGGGCCGGACGAGGGCCTTAGCTAAAGGTGCTTCTTCTTACATAGGCTTGAATAAAGTGGACCTGACGAATATTGATACGCTTGAATTTGCTGCAAGCCCATCTACAGGAGCAGGCTCAGGATTAGGTGGCGTCATCGAGATTCACATAGATTCTCCAACAGGCCCGCTCATTGGGAAAACGGCGGCGATATTACCTCCGCAACCGGATGCGCCACGACGTGGACGTAACGCAAGAGTGAAAGCAGGCACCAGTGAGTATACCGGGATACACGATGTGTACTTTGTTTTTGTGAACAGTAAAGCAATGCCAACAGATGTTACGCTGTCGGTATCTGATATAAAGTTTAACGAACGAAAGTAGGTAGGGAATCGATTTGTTTACTTGCTGCCGATATTCAAAGACGAATTTTGCCTCGCTAATTGTGGTCCGGATTGGACTTTAACCTTTTATAACCAACTTTCCTTTTAAAATTAAGATAGCTATGAAATGCACTACAGTGCTGTATTTTATTTCATTACCTTAAAATTAAAAGCACAGTTAATATAAGAATATCGGACAACTAAACGGACAACTCGATTAATATTGCTTACATTTACAAAACTTAACAAGCATTATTATGGGAGCAGTCAATTTCTACTTAAAAGCTGCCGAGAAATCAACCGGCAAAAGTCTCATATTCCTTCAATACAAGTATAATGGCAAGCGCCTGGTACACTCCACTGGCCAGCGCATAGGTCCTGCTAACTGGAGCCACACAAAGCAACGGATTAAATCAAATAAGGCTACAACTGAAGACGGCCAGTATTCTCTCAATGACCTGCTCGACAACTTGGAGCGTGAATGTCTCAAATCTTACAATAAGCATATAAAGAATGGTATTCCTTCTACTGAAACCATTAAAGCGGATCTGTTTCATTTTATGAATCAAAAGGAAAAGGGGACTGAAGGACCTACTCTATTTGGTTGAATGGACCGGTTTTCTGCTGGTGAGATAAAACATAAGGGTAAGGATAAAACAAAAGGCACCAGGAATATTTATAAGCAGACATTAAAGCACCTTAAAGAATTTGCAGTTACTGAAAAGTATAAAGTTGATTTCAATAGTATTAATCTCGACTTCTATTACAAATTCGTATCCTACCTCAACAAGAATGGCCTGAACCAAAACAGTATTGGCAAACATATAAAGGATATAAAAACGTTTATGGGTGAAGCGATCGATCTTAAATACACTACGAATTATGAATTCAAGAATAAAAAGTTTGTGGCAATGAAAGAGGATGTTGATTCCGTTTACCTAACGGAAAGCGAGATCATGAAAATTTACCGTCACAACTTTTCAGATAACAAAAAGCTTGAACAGGTCCGTGATCTGTTTTGCTTTGGTTGCTGGGTAGGTTTACGCTTTTCTGACTATTCTAATGTGAAAGCAGAAAATAAAGTACAGATTGATGGTGAATGGTTCTTAAAAATTAAAACACAGAAAACCGGCGATGTGGTAATAATTCCTTGTAATCCACATGTGTTAGAAATATTCGCTAAGTATAATCACAATGCTAATAAGCTGCCCAACGCTATCAGCAATCAGAAATTCAATGATTATATCAAGGACGTTTGCAAAGCCGTTAATCTGACTGAAACAGGCCGTTTATCCACCTACCCGGCTAAAGAGTTGTGGAACTGTATATCAAGTCACACAGCCCGGAGATCCTTTGCAACGAATTATTACCTTGAAGGTTTTCCTACTATTGACCTGATGCGCGTCACGGGCCACAAAACGGAAGCTGCATTTATGAAGTACATCAAGACATCAAAGCTTGATACTGCTAAACGTATGGCCGAGCACATTAAAAAGAATTGGAGTGCAAAATTATTAAGGGTAGCCATTTAAAATAAATATATGATACCATCGAATATTAAAAGAGCAGATACATTAAGGACGGAAATTGATAAAGCTTTAATATCTCTGGCCGATCCGGACAAACAGCATGATGAACCGTTTGACTTCCATCTCAAATTTGAGGCCCTATTGTCAATAACCGGTATAAAAAAATCAATGCATAATGAGATTAGCAGGTATTATTCTGTCATGAAAGATTTATTCGGGTTTGCCGGTTACTTCCTACCTCAGTTAATTGAAATCAAGGAACCGGAAAATTTGAATGACGGCAACGTTTCTGATGAAATTGATGTAGAGACAGAAACAATTGAAGTCGAAAACGTTGAATTAATTTACAAATATTATTGGGAATTATATGATATTTATCGCAAGCCGATACTGTCTTTTTCGAGGATTGACTCACATCTAATGTTTTCCAACAGATATCAAGACCAAAAGGATACATATCAATTACTCTTAAAACCTCATGGGATTCGATCTGAAATTACCAAGTACAGATACTTGTTAAATCGTGACGACCAAAGTAAATATCGAATCAGTGACTTTATGCAAGACAACGAGTTGTTAAAAAAAATAAGCATCCTGTTCGTAAAGTACGGGTACAATGAAAGTAATGAAATTAACCCCGGGTTAACTTTAGAAAAATATGTCAGTAGTATTTCAACAAATCCCGTGGAAAAACATATCATGGAAGAAACAAAAAAAATAGAAGTTACTGAGGTAACCGAAAAGGAGGAATTCCCTCACTTGCAATTAAAGAGCCTTAGCAATCGTATAGTGTTATTGGAACAGCTGGGAATTATAGATCATCTGCAAGCGAAATATAAACTTACCAACGCGCCTGGAAAAACAGCTTCCATAATCGCTTTAATTCTAGGCCTTAATGAAAATGAAACAAAATCATGTAAGCCAACTGTGAGCAAGTTGCTGAATAATTCAGAAGGGAACCCTAAAAATCCAAGGTCTATAAATGCAATAGCTATTGAATTAAAGAAAATTGGCATCGGCTGACAACTTTTTTTAAAGAAAGGTAAAAAAAAGGAATCCTCTTCAAATCCTCTATAGACATTGCTTTCATAACAAACAATTTACATGTTATGGAAGCAAACGTACTACTATCTCCTATTAATTTTGACACTCTCCTAGATCGAATCACATCTCGCGTTACTGCAGCGATCGAAGCAAAACAAAAAACTGATCTGCAGGAAAAACTATTATCCCCTTCCGAGATCTGCAAACTATTCCAACCGACAATAAGTAAAGTAACACTGAGTAAGTGGACCAAGGACGGACTGCTCAAAGAGCACCGTATTGGAGGCCGCATTTTTTACAGGCAATCTGAAGTTATTGACTCTTTGCAAACTTTACGTAAATACCAGAAGACCGCGTAAAGAAAAAGCCCGGGTACCAACCGGGCAAAAAATTAATTCAACAACAGAAAGCAAAGATAATAAATGTCGGCAATTGTAAATAAAGAAAATACTGTTTTAAAACCGGTTCCTGTACTTAAGATGCAGGATTTTGAATCAGCTTCTGAGGTCCACGATCTGCAGGACAATAAAGAAAAGCCAGAACCCGAAACATTTCTTAAAAATTTTTAAGGTCAAGGTTAGACCAGGCAAAAGATTATCCTCTTCCCGTATCGATAGTTGATATTTATCAATCAGGTTCAATAATTCCACTCCTTACATTAAAGTCTTTCAGCTTGTGGCAAGGGAAACAAAAATCAAAGAAAACAACAGCATTAGCCTTAATTGTTGCAGCTGTTATTTGTGGTAGGATAAATAGTTTAGACGGCATAAAGTTCGAGGGTTCATTAGAGGGTTCAGTTCTATTTTTTGATAATGAACAGGGCGAAAGTTATGCCGCCAGGACAATGAAGCTTATCCTTAAATTAGCTGGCTTGGAAACGTCTCCAAAGTCTATCTACTGTGATCTGCGTGAGTTCTCTCCGAATGAGCGAAAAAAAATAATTGAAGCGGGAATAATGGCCACACCGGACGTGAAGCTGGTAGTCATTGATGGCCTTGTGGATTTGCTTACCGACTTCATGGATGCAGGTGAAGGCCATATTACAATAACCGAAATACTAAAGCTCTGTTCAGCATACAATATACATGTTGCCGGTGTTTTGCACCAAAATAAAGCTGATAAGAATGCCCGGGCACACGTTGGGACAATTTCCTCTCAAAAATGCGAAATTGAAATTACAACAGAAGTCGATCCGGATGACAAGTCAAGAAGTATTGTAAGCTGCATCAATAGTCGCGGTCTACCGTTCGAACCTTTTGCAATCCGCTGGGATAAGGGGTCGCTGCCGTGTATTTGCCAGGACTGGACGACGATTACTAATTCTGACTCAAAGGCCAACAAAAATTATAAATTAAGTAAAGAAATTGTTGCAATGGTTTTTAAACCGTTTACAGCCTTATCAAATAAGGAAGCTGTTGAAGGTATAATGAATGCCGCAAAAAAATCCGAAAGCACCGCCAAACGAATGCTTAAAGATTACCTGGGATGGAGTTTAGTCATTAAAAGTCAAGATGGAAATTATCGAATAAATGATGACAAGGGTTCAAGGGTTCAAGAGGGTTCAAATGGGGTTCATGAACCCGTTCATTAAAGGGTTCATTCATCCCCTTATATATAAGGGGTGAACCTGAACCCTCCGAAATGAACCCTAACTATAAAATGAACCTGAACCCTTACAAGTAAAAAATAAATAATGAGCTGGCTAAAAAAACAAGTTTCTCTCTACACCACGCACTCGGACAACACCGGGCGTGCGGAGACGTACCGGGATATCCTGCTGTGTGAATCGATAAAGGGATATAGAGACCATTGTTAAGCTTAGGAAATTGGATATTCAGGACCCGGAGTACAAACAAAAAAAGGTTGACTTGAAAAAGCACCTGCAATGCTACACACCGGCAGCACTGCTTGAAACAAAAAAACAAGGAATCCTTAAAGTTATCAACAGGACAGGTATCATACAATTGGATTTCGATTACACCGACATTTACATGTACGATGTTGAAGAATTGAAACGCGCCGTATTTAGCCTGCTTTTTATCGGGTTCTGTGGCTTGTCATGCAGCGGTGAAGGATTTTATGCCTTGGCTTTAATAGCGGAGCCTGAGAGGCTTGCAGATTACGCAGAACACTGTTTTGATATTTTATTAAAGTATGGAATTAAAGCAGATCAAAGCAAAGGTAAAAAAGTTGAAAATCTTCGATATGTTTCTTATGATTCCAACATGTTGATTCGGGAAAATCCTAAACCACTATATGTAAAGCACTTTAAACAGAAAAAGATTGTGACCAACAGCACGAGCAATACCAATCAAAAACTAACCGCTGAAGAATTGGCTAATGAGAGGCTCATTAAGGGCATTAAAATGCTTCGAGAGGTAATGGAAGGCAGTAGATGGGAAACGGTCCAGAAAGTAGCCTATACGATCGGCGGGCTAGGAAATACAGGATTCTTTTCAACTATTGAAGAAGCAATCAACAGTAATTCGGCATTTGCTGGCCAGGAAAGTAAATACTTAAAATGTGCCGAAGTCTGCTTCGAAAAAGGATTTGATAACCCATACAATGATTTTAAATAAATCAAAAATGAACATACCAACTATTAACGAATTCAACAAATGGCCCCTGTCAAAAAAGCAAAACTGGATAGAAGTCGAAACTGCAGGTAGTTACCGGGAATACCGGAGGGACCAAGGCTATTTCCCATTTATCACTTACGAAGCTGAAAATGTCTCGATAGTATATCAGGTAAATAAAAACGGGAATTTGATCGAAGCTACAGCGATGACAGTAAATGAGGCTTTAGACCGGTTGACAAGATTCGAGCGGGCATCCAAAGCAATGCATGCAACAAATTAAGACAAATGAAAACGAAAGTTCAATTAAAAAATAAAGCTGATAAAGTGAAATTCCTGCTTGGCCTTCAGAACGGAACGACATCAATACATGAATTGATTAATCTGGGAACAATCTTCACAGACCCAGCAAAGCTTGAGAAGGTGCAGAATGATCCGAGGTATGAAGGAGTAACGATCTTCTTCATCCCGGATAACGGTCGAAACAAACGAACTATTCAATCATAACCTATAAAAGATCGAATGAAACCAAACAAACTATTTACCCGGGCAGAAAAAATTAAGTTTCTTGAAGGGTTACACGCCCGGAATAGGTCCGTTACTGAATTACAGGAGCAGGCAGTTACTTTCTTAACATTCAGAACCAGTAAGCCGGGTGAGGTACGTAACCAGTCAACAAACCAGTATATAACTCCCCAAGCGGCGCAAAACATAATGGATAATGCCAGTAATAAAGACCTGGTATGGCTTGAAGGCTTGAATGATGGTGGTGTGGACATTTGGTGGAAGAAAACACCTTTCAACAATCTTGGAATATTTAAAGGGCAACATTGAAAAATTCAATAAATATCAACGAAAATGGCATTTAAAGCAGGTAGGTCGGGCAACCCAGCGGGGAAACCTAAGGGAACAAAAAACAAGTCAACCAAGGAGCTTAAAAGCCTGGTTACAGAATTCATCGGGGAGAACTGGCATAAGATCCAGGAGGACTTTAAAAGTAAGCGCTTACATCCACGCGATAGGTTAGCCTTCATGGAACGTCTTTTAAAATTCGCGGTACCGATTATGGGAAGTACAAGGGGCACCCTGGATATCCGCGCTGATTTAGAGAAACTTTCTGACGAACAACTTGATCAGGTCATTCGAAGGCTTACTGCAAAAACCGATGATGATGAATAAAGCGGACAAGATATCACAGATATTTCACCTGGCATCTGGCAGAGGATATAAGGTTTTGAAAGCAATACCGGAGATGAAATTCACTTTGGTTGACAGGAGTAAAAACCTTTTCAAAAATGATAAAACCGGTGAGTTGATTACCTGGCGGCAGATTCAGGAAAGGTACATTGTAGATATGGACCGTTATTGGGGAACCTGCTCGCTTGCTGATTGTCCGGAAGATGAACTTTATTTCACTGCCATTTATTTGCATGCGAGATATAAAGACGAGGTAGTGATTAAAGATAATCAGTTTATCTATCAGGATGATATTGCAGTGAGCGTTGAAGATTCTTTGTCCAGCCAAACCCCCATCTAAATATGTCAAAGATTCAGAAGATAGAAACGATACTTTCCCTGGCCGCAAATAAGCCGCATCATGTTATTCAACCGCGTCCTGAACTTACGTTTGTTCGATGTGGGCAAATGTTCCGTTGTAAAAAAACAGGTGCATTATTGTCAGAGGAAGAGATAACTGCAAAGTATAGGAGCAAATTTAGAAAGGTCCAAGGCCTGCCCAGAATCACCGGCTTTGATGTGATGAGTACCGGCGACAATGGGGAACTGATTACGATCGAAATAGTACTACTGGCAATTGATAAAACGGAAGTTGTTTTTGACGGATGAAAAACCACAAAACCAGGTTCTAAGACTAAGAAATACATATAAACTTTAAATAATAAACACAATGGCAACAATTAAGACAAAAACAGCCGCGGCGCTGAAAGATATTCCGGAATCATTCTGGATACATCGCAAATTACCAGAGACAGATACTGAGCTTGAAGAATTCGTTCCGGATGTTGAAGCCGATTACGAACCTTGCGTTGCTGAAATTTCAGGTAATGGCAAGCCGAAAAATCAATTGACCTCAACGCCTCCGAGCACCGAGCAGATTGACGCAATACTAAGTAGAATTAAATATTAAAATCAAACACATGGAAAACGATTACAAAAAATTCCTAGGGAAAGAAGTAAGCTTTCACGAACGATCATACGTGATGAATATAGGAGCTTGGAACAAATTCATTGTTCCGGCAATTGAAGCCCTGAAGCACTCGTATTATGCTCTCGGGATCGGCAACTTCAATCAAAGCATTTTTGACCAGCTATTAACTTCAGACGGTATTAAGCAAGTCGCGCTTAAAGCTGAAGAGCAATTTAACTCCGAGATTTCACGCACAATGAAGCTTTATGATTTGGCACAAAAGACAGCGCTTTTAAACGGGCTGCCGGATAAGATTGCCACCATCGGCAACAGGCAGCAGGAATTAAAGACAGCCATAAAACAAGCCGAGGAGTACGGTTACGGGGATGGCACTACTATTCATTTAGATTCGACGTCTTTCGCCATATCTGGTAATGGAGAGGCGGTGTTAGATGACAAAAAAATCCGTAAGGCATGCAGTACATACATTACCACTGAAAGACAGGCTAAGCTCTATGAGAAGCAAATCGGTATTATTAACGCTTACAAAGAGCTGGTAGACCTCTTTAAGAGTGAAGGTATTCGTGTACCCGGAGATGTATGGTTCACAATCTTCCACCAGGAAAACGACGGCACAATGAAGCTAAGAGAAGGAGCTGAGTTCTTTATGGACAGTTTGATAGCCTTTAAAAAAAGAGAAGATGAATTGGGAAGGCAACAGCAAGAAGCAACAGACAAAGTCAGGAAAGAGCGTGAAAGAATTACTGCAGGCATTACGCATGATTTGAATGGCAAGTTGTACCCGACTAAAGAGAATGAACATTTGTTTAATCAAAAAGCACTTTAATTGCAGCTTGTTAATAACCTGGCAACCTCTGTAATAGGTCCCAGGTTATTAGCTTCATTTCATGATGCAAGTCCTAGCCGGACTTAAAGAAAATTTCATAACCAACTAACAGGCAAAGGATTAATACTTATACTTTGTCATTAGTTGTCTCTTTAGTTGACCAGGATACTTGATAAATCGTATAATGGTTGTTGAAGTATAATTAATGAACAATTTAATTTAATAATAATATGGCTGAGGTTAGTCTTGCTGTAAGTTGTTGGGTCTGATGCTTTGTTTTTTAATGGTTAGCAGCCGTTCTGCGAAAGTATTTGATGAGGTTTATGTACCTGTATTATGTAAGGAACCTAATTAGCTCGAATCGTTATAAATGAATGGCTACTCAAAAAGTATTGAAATTAGTACCTGTCGAACAATAGGTCTACGTTCATTAGCGCAACTATAATTTAAAAAAGTATTTTTCAAGTTGTTGATTAGCAGAAAGCGTATATTCGGCTAATACACTAATACAAACGTTATGGGCCACCAAGTTCAGTAGACATGCTTTCGGTGCTCTAATTGATTGCAAACAGTTTAGCCTTTTGCTCACTGCGATACATTAGTTTTTAAATCGGCTTCAGCTGGGCGGCTTCAAAGGACGAATAAATCTGTACAGGTTCCAGCAATGAAAAATAAAAAGAGTGACAGACCGCCCACTCCGATACATTGGTTTTTTAACGGCTTCGGTTGGGCGGCTTCAAAGTACAAATAAATCTGTACAGGTTCCAAGAATAACAAGTGTGACAGACCGCCCACTCCGATACATTGCTTTTTCAATCGGCTTCAGTTGGGCGGCTTCAAGGAACGAATAAATATGTACAGGTTCCCTGAAATGAAAAAATAACAAGTGTGACAGACCACCCACTCCGATACATTGGTTTTTCAATCGGCTTCAGTTGGGCGGCTTCAAAGGATGAATAAATTTGTACCGATTCCAGGAAATGTAAAACAAAAGTGTGAGAGAATGCGTACTCAGATAAGTTTTGATTCTCAATCGGCTTAATCGAGAGGCTTGGGCAAGAGAAATATCTGAGATTCTTTCAAGTAGGCTAAATACTTTAGGTCCATTGGCGGCCCATAACAATGCATTAGCAATAGCAGGGCGGGACTTTAAACAATGAGCTGTGAATCAGCTTCGACATATGTTCCAGCGGGACATTTTTAATTTAACTTTTGTTGTTAACTTCAGCAATATATTTTCAATCAGCAGCGGTACAGAGCGCGACGTTATAAAATTCCCTGCCATCGCTAATGCGTACACGTTGGCTGAAAGCATATACGAAATCGGCTCTCTGTGCAAAGAGGAATTTTAAAT
>JBBJOD010000384.1:0-5305 GCA_037721715.1 Chitinophagaceae bacterium
CTCCAAAAATATCAGCAAGTGCAAAATCGTTCTGCTTAATGCCCCATTCATTATACAGGCTCGTCTCCCCTGTAGCGATGATACTTCCACCTCTATTTACAAAATCCCGTATGCTGGCAACCTGGGGCTTTGACATTACAGCAAGGTTTGGAAAAATCAATAATGAAAGCTTAGCGGATTCACGGGCAATATCATCTGCATGAACTGGCACAAAAGGTATGCGGGAACGGATAAGTGCCTGTGTTATACCCCGCCAGGGCCTGTCAACCAGGTATTCAGCATCATCACGTCCATAAAAATCATTGTTCTCCTGAGACCATACAACTCCTACACCTGCTATCGGTTGACGGTTGATAAGAAACTCCTCATGGGTTTTGTGCCAGTTAAATACAGGTTCTGCTGTTTGATACATTCTGCGGTCTTCATGCGACGCACCTACCATATGCCACCATGGTTGTATGCCTCCTGAAATACCTTCAATCATCCACATGGTTGCTTCCGGCTCAGGTTTGCTGCTTAACCTGAACCAAGGTGTGTGCGCCTGATACATAGCCATACTTTCCGGAATAAGCTTATCCCATCCCAATATTCCGTGAATGAGCTTCCCCATCATCGCATTGTGCTGAAATCCTGTGTTATTTCTCCGAGCCTGGTCGTCAAGCATAATGATGTCAGCTCTTTTGCATATCTCTTTAAAGTCACGAAAACTTCTGCTTTGCTCAGTGATAGAACCACTGTTCATCCCCGACCATATACAATGCTCACCACCGGCTTCTTTAGTAACTTTATTGTTCATTTCCCATATCTGGAGTCTTCGGTCGTAATTCCACCTGATCCAGTCACGGTATGTTTGATCGTCCCAATTTTTTTTGCGTGGAATTTCCTGACCTGTTGTTGACTTAAAGCTCTTTTGGCAGTATATACAGTAGCATATACTTTCACGACCAAGGCCACTCCAACTATTATCTGTGAACCCTTCGGGATGATATAATTGAGCAATTTCACGCATCACTGCCGGTAAATGCTCATTGTAGTATGGGCTATTAACGCAGGTAATATAAAGATCAGCCGCCTTGTAAGGTTTGCCATCTTCTTTAACTGCAAACCAGTCCGGATGTTCTTTATAAAGCTCTTCATGAGCACGGTTTGAATCCATACGGGCAAACACTGCAAGTCCGTCTTGTTGCGCTGCCCTACGGAGATCGCCGAACAAATCAATACCGTTCAGGAATTGTGCCTGTCTATGAAATGGAATCTTTGTAGGATAGTACGCCACAATTCCTCCAGCGTTAACAATGACCCCTTGTGTTTGAGTGCGTTTCCAATATTTGCGCCACCAGTCAATATCATACATCGAAGGATCTTTCTCAGTAATATTTACCTGACCCCATCTCGTAATCTTCCTGAACCATGGGATCTCGGCGTTATTCACTTTATTTTCTAAAGGAGACATAGCGAAAACACCAAGGTCTGCGACAGCGAGGGAAGCTGTTGTCAAAACCGTCTTTTTTAAAAAGGATCTTCTGCTATTATCTTCATTGTCTAACTCTGAATTATTCATAATGACTTTCAGTTTTCCAGCGTCGATTTGAGTCCATTGAAAAAAACGGCAGGGCCTACACCTCAGCCTTCGAGCAAATTGTTTTTCGTTTTGAATCAACAATAAAAAGAACCCCTATCTACACAGTGTATGAGCATGTATTTTGACTGATACATAATTAGTGAATGGTCATAGTACTTATTGGATTAAATATAGATTATTGAGTTGATGTAAATCGAATTTATGATGATGATGCAGTAGCAGTAAACCGCATTACGGCAAAATGTCTCCGAAATCTTAATGAAGAGATACAGTGGTGATTAACCAGAGAAAATTTCCTGATAGCGAAAACAGTCTTGTATCTTCCTGACTATTTCTGGTCACTTTTGGAGACGGCCTATGCCAAATTGGTCCCCGGCTTTTACCGGCTTTTGGTTATTAAAATGTATTTCTACCATTTTTTCGCTGGCTACAGAATTCTGAAATTCGTCGCGGAGTGTAAATACAATTTTTCGGGTTTTTGCATCAATGACCTCTCCACTTGAAGGGTAAGCATAACGGCCATCCATACTAAAGTTAACCCAGCCAGGCATATCCTGCAGTGGAATTGTAGTCAGTTGCTGGTATGGTGCCGCTGCATCAAAAACATGCAGTCGCATATTATAACCATCGCAAACCCATAGCTCTTTTTCATCAGGGGTTAGTGCAATTCCATGACTAGGGTTGCCATGGCGCCGAACAGCCCCCACGTTCCAACCTTCGACTACAACCCTTGCTGTTTTAGTTTTAGATTTGATATCCCCAACTTCAAATCCAAGCAAACTATCCACAGTGACAAATGCCTGGGTTTCATTGCGGTTTACAATAAAAGGGCGAACAGAATTTCCAAAGGGGCCAACCTTACTTTCAATTGTATTGGATTTTGTATTTGCCATGTACAACCATGGATTACCTATATCACCTAAATACACGTAATTACCGGAAGCTCCATATAACGTATTGTGTGCTCTTTTGAAACCATTGATCTTGGTGACTATGTTGCCTGTGTTACAGTCCAGCACATTCCAAAAGTCTTTTTCCAGCGATGGCAGATACATTGTTTTGCCATCAGGTGATATTGACATGCGGTCGCACCCTCCCTCAAAGCTTCTTTCCCATATAATCTTTTCGGTAGTAAGGTCAATGCGCTGGAGCGATTCGAGCGTACTTATATACATACTGTTCAGAGGTATACTCACAGCAATTCCCTTTACGTTTGAAGGCTTTTTATTAGGGTGCAGGCCACCTGTTTTTATTCTCTTGACAAAAGAATGCTTATTGTTTATATCAAAGACTAGCACACCATGCCCTCCAAAACCCAGATAATCCCGAATGCCCGGAGCAGCTACATAGAGATATCTTTTGATATCTGCTTTATTATTTTTATTCGCGGGAATAAATCCATTCAACAAAAGAATAGCTGAAGTACATAGTAGCGTCCAAAAAATAAATTGCCTTGCTTTCATTTATTCATTTTAAAAACAATAATAAACGATTCTGCAGAATTTTATAAATGCTCAAACAAATAATCAATAAGAAGGGCAAGGAACCGCATTGTATGAAGCATCGGATTTAAAAGAAGCTCCACTGCTATGATATGGTTTTGTTGTGCATTTTTTTTTAAAAATAAAGCTCTGCTGTTCAGTGCCTTTGTTGATAAAGGCTAGGTACCCCCCTGTTAATATTAGTAATTGATTAAGCGGTTTTTTACAAAGGGTCGATTCTACCCAAAGGGTAACGTCAAACAGCTTTAAAAGCTGGCTTTCGTACTTGTCCTCCCGTATGGCATCAAATTCAGGCTTCAGCTTTTCCCAAAGCATCAGGCGTTCATTTAAATCGGAAGGAAGGCGTTGCAGCTGCAAAAATTTAAGTAAGGTTTTTTCCAGCAGGTAGCTGGTTTGATTCTCTTTCTGCATACTGCGTTTAATTGATCTTGCTTCGTAACTTATGTATTGATGGTCGCCTAATTCGTAATGTACAAGCAAACGAATTAGCCGGAAGGTTTTATACACCGGCAAATTGTAAAACAGTTTATTTTCCAACAGTACCGAACGCAGGTATTGATATGACTCCTGAAGATGATTCGAAACAAAATAAGTTAATGCAGTGTACAGGTAAACTTCAGCCTGTTGGGTGGCATCAAGCAGCGATATTTTAAGTAACAGGCTTAGTTTCTTTTTCTTTAACACTGCCAATGCTTTTTCAAACTCACCATTATCCAGCAACGACGCCAGGCTATAAACATAGGTTATCTTTTCAATCATTAATTGTGCAGAGCCAGAAGAAGTTTCAAATTTTTGAAGGTTGCTTAAAAAAAAGGCGAGGTCTTGGTACTGGCGCACAGTACGCAAACTATTCAGTATGCCCTCCATCATAAAAATATAATACTGAGGTTGGTCCTGCCACAGCGACCGATGCTTTTCAAACAGGTCGTGCAACTGGTAAAAGAGCTTTAATGCAGATGGATAATTATTAGTGGTTAAAAAATAATTTGCCTGAAATAGTAAATGCGCTTTTTGGCTTTGAAAACTCACTGCAGGTGGCATGTTCATTAATCCTAGTTCCGTAACCACGAGGTCGTTATAGCCGGCTGTTTGCTGAGTACTTCTTGTTGTTCCTTTGTGCGAAAGGCGCTGCCGCATCAATTCATACAAATTATGGTGTTGCTGGCTATTTTTTAGTATACATAAAACATCGTCCATATGCATCTGAAGTTGAATCAATTCTTTTTCACTAACGGAATGAAAGTTTAATTGGCTTTGATAATTCAACTCAAGCCGGCAGGCCCATAGCTCCAGCAGGTGTTGTTGTTTAGCTGCGGCCCCTTCTTTTATTTTTTTCAACTGCAGAAAGCCTTCTTCGTATAACGATTTTTCGAAAAACAGGTTGGCTCTGAGCAAGCCGTTCACTAATTGATTGGTTATGTTTTCTTCCTGCCTTAGTTGAATAAGGTATTTTGTCAGTACGCTAAAAAGGTATTTGCAGCTTGTTTCATACGAAGCAGTGTGCTTTGCTTTTAAAAACGATGCCTTTAAATCAGCTGCTTCAGTCCTTTTAGTAATAAGATTAAACAAACGCAGGTAGTCTTTAGCTCCTTTCTGCAAAGAAGCCTGCATCGTAAAATATTTCTTTTCGCCTTTAGTAAGCGATAGTACTAGGGATAAAAGGGTTGCCAGTTGTGCCAAGCGGTTATGTTTATCTGTATTCCAGCGAAATGAAAGCTTAAAACTATTGATTTTACAAGCCATTTTCATGAATTCGCTGGCAATCCTTATGATTTATGTTTGTATAAATAGCTACGCGGTTGGCTATGGCTGTGTTATCTATATTGGCTACTTTTAAAACTCTAACAAATTGCCATGAAACCATTACTTGTTGTAGTAGGAAGTACAAATACTGATATGGTTATCAAAGCCGATCATCTGCCTGCTCCGGGCGAAACAATTTTAGGCGGTAATTTTTTTATGAACCCTGGTGGCAAAGGTGCTAACCAGGCGGTTGCAGCAAGAAGATTAGGCGGCGACGTTACTTTTATTTCAAAAACCGGTAACGATATTTTTGGCCAGCAATCCATACAGTTGTTTGATGAAGAAGGAATTGATACAAGCCTTATAATTTCGGACACTGCGAACCCTTCAGGTGTTGCCTTAATCACCATTGATAAAAAAGGAGAGAACTGTATTGTGGTAGCTTCCGGTGCCAATGCTACCTTAAGACCCCATGATT
>JBBJOD010000021.1:0-18607 GCA_037721715.1 Chitinophagaceae bacterium
CCGATGAAACACTTGCGCCAGTTTGAGGGCGCCCCGAGCTCCTGGCGCAAGTGTTCCATCGGGCTGTTTTGGAATTCTTTTTGTCTCGAAATTGTGCCCGATAGACCTTGTGCCTTTGTCCGAGGTCGTTAGTTGGCATTTAAAAGCATCAATATGACACCAACAGATTTTATTGGATTTATTGGAATTAGCATTTTGTTGATTGCCTATTTTCTACATTTAACTAATTATATTAATAAGGATAGCTTCTCGTATTTGTTTATGAACTTTATTGGGGCGGGAACAGCCTGTTATGCGTCTGTACTTTTAGACTATTTACCATTTGTTATATTGGAAGCAAGCTGGACATTGGTTTCAGCAATCGGACTGTTCACCTTCTTTAAAAAAGCCGGAAAAAGGGCATGACCCTTTCTTACAGCTTTACTTGTTTTTGATACAGGGATGTAATTATCGAGACTTGGCCATTCACCATTGACCATTCACTATTTCCCATCATCAACCTTACCTACTTGTTCGCTTGTGCGGAAGTATGCCGCCAGGTTGAGTATTTCTGCATCCGTGAGTGAGTTGAATAAGCCCGGCGGCATCATAGAAACGGGAGTAGTTTCGCGCGATTGTATATTAGATTTATTAATGATTACTGCATCCTGTCCTACAACGCGAAACGTTAACTGCCGCTCGTTCTCAGAAATTACATTTCCGGAATAGTTGCGACCGTCCCGGGTGGTTATCACCACCATCTTATAATCATCCTGTATCTCACCACTGGGGTTTAACACATTAAAAAGCAGGTATTCAGTATTGCTCCGGTTTGAGCCTGTAAGTTCAGGGCCTAAATTACCGCCATTGCCGTACATCTTGTGGCAACTGCCACAGGTACGCTGAAAAACTGTGCGTCCGTTTAGGGCACTGGCTCCACTGATGGCTTTATCAGTAAGCAGTTTCCGGAAACGTGCGTACGCAACCTCATCGGAGCCGTTTTGCTCTATGGGTCCCCACACTTCTATAAAGCCACTGCCGACTACCCGCAGTAATTGGCGAGCTACATAAGGTGGTACATCCCGCTTGGGCAATACCTCTTCTTTCAGGGCTTGCGTTAATAACCATCCGTATTGAGGCCTGGATGCGAGTGTTTGTACGGCGAGTAATTTTTCTTCCGTGTTAAAAGTTTTGTACCTGCTTAGCAGCAGCTTCCCCAACGTCTCGTTGTCGAAAGCAGCAATTGCCCGGATGGCGTCGGAGCGAATTGCTGCTTCGTTGAGCAAAGCAGGAATCTCTTCGACCAGTTCCTTTCTTTGCCTGGCAGTAAGCAGTTGCATTGCTTTCCTGCGTTGCTCTACGTGGGCATCCTTGTTCTTTAAAGTACTTAACGATTTACGAGCGGCATCTGTATTACCGAACTGTTGGGCAAGTTCCTGGGCAAGGTCTGCAACTTTGGCACCTGATTGAAGCAGCGAGGAATAAACGCCTGCCCAATTTGCCGGTTCAATCATATCAAAACGTCCTTCCATTCCGTCCCGAAGTCCCTCCAAAAAACTTACCAGCGTTGGGGGCTTTTTGCCGATAGCAGCAATGAGCTTCTCCACCTCGTTTGCATCTACTGCACGGCGAGCGGTATACTGAGCAATTATAGGTATCCGGCTCTGGGCAGCCAGTTCCAGGGCTCGCGCCGCATTTTGTTTCACCAGAGGTTCGAGGCCATACCATATCATTTTAGGCAAATTATGGTCATCCGTATCTTCGCCATGCCTGACCAGTTCGCCGGCAATTTTCCAGCGATCCTCCAGGCCTACACGCTGGATCGCAGAGGCAAGGTATAACCGCACTATGGGTGATTTATCTTCCCTGGCCATGCGGGTAAACTGGGTAAGTGCTTCCGGTGCCGGTGCCTTGTCTTCACAAAGAAGTTGAATGGCCCATGCACGGATGTATTCGTCTTTGTCTGCAAGAGCCTTTAAGAGGTTATCGCCCTTTATACCCCCGGTTACATGCAGTGCCCACAGGGAGCGCAGGCGCCAGTCGGGATTGGCATCCTGGTGAAAAATCTTCCATAGCTGTTCATGCGTTTTAGCATGAAGTTTGCCTTTCGCAGCGCGGTTTTGCAGAATCACCCGTGCCCGCCGCGCATGCCAGTCACTGTTTACTGTCTGCAGCTGCACCAGTTGCTCGTCGGTCATAATCGCAAGGTTCGAATACCTGCCTTTAAAATTCTCTGCCAAGGATTTTTGCGGTGTAACCCGGAAAATCCGCCCGGTTTTTTCATTAAGTACTTCCTGGCCGCAGATATCGGCATCGTGCCAGTCCAGTATGTACAAGGCCCCTTCCGGTCCAAGCTCCATGCTAAACCCGACCCACTGCGCATTATTAGCGGCCAGCAATTCATCACCATGATGGGCGGTGAAACCGGAGCCTTTTTTTACCAGCACGTCAGATAACACCGCATGTTCGTGAATGTTTGCCATAAATATGCGCCCCTGTTGATCTTTCGGAAATGCGTCGGAGAGATAAACGCGTGCCCCGCCGTGCGCCGACTGATGGCGGTGATCGGCAATGGTTTTTATGTCGTTGTACACATACGGATTGAAATGCTGCCCGCCCTGGCGGTGATAAATTCCTCCTGGAATAACATGCCATAGGTGGGGAATTACGCAGGCACTGATCAATAACTGGCCTTTTGCGTCAAAATCAATACCCCAGGGGTTGCTGAACCCGTGTGCTACCACTTCAAATTTATCTTTTGTAGGATGGTAACGCCACACTCCCCCATTGATATCTACCCCTTCCCCTTTCAGGATATCCTCGGGAAAAGGGTCTTTGTGTTTGTACAGCCTGCCCTTGCCTTTAGGTTTGCCTACCCTGGAGGGTGTGGCATATCCTTGTAAGCCATACAGCCAACCATCAGGCCCCCAATGAAGACTGTTCAGCGTTTCATGGCGGTCCCGAATGCCCCAGCCAGTCAGGCGAACCTCGATATTGTCGAGGTCGGCTTTGTCGTCACCATCACGGTCCGGCACGAAAAGCAGGTTGGGTGGAGCACCAATAAAAACGCCGTCAAAACCTACGGCGATTGCTGATGGAAACGCTATGCCCTCCAGGAAAACTTTGCGGCTGTCTGCTACGCCATCTCTATTGGTGTCTTCTAAAATCACAATACGGCTATTCCCGGCATTTGAAAACCCTTTTCCACGCGATTCGTAATCCTGGTTTTCAGCAATCCACATCCGGCCACGATCGTCCCAGCAAAAAGCCATTGGCTGCGTCATCATGGGCTCAGAGGCCCATGCGTTTACTTTAAAGCCTGCCAGCATCGTCATGTTTTCGACGGCTTCTTCGGGGGAAAGGAATTTGGCATTTCTCCCTTCCTCCTGCGCTACTTTCCAGAGCGCTGAAGTAGAACTGTTGCCGCTGTATTCGCGCCAGGCTTTGGTAATTTGCGTGGGGTTAAGAGTTCCTGTATGAATATAGAGCTGGTGACGGATTGTTTCAGTTTCACCGTCATTAATTTTCCAGTCGCCTGGTCGTGCGCGTGCAGGGCCGATACCCATTTGTTCGTCCACGCGCCAGGTATGCGGAAATCCTTTGTTTTCCGGGTGGTCGAAAACGGTAATGTGAGCGAGGTCGTTGCGCCCTTGCAGCTGCATTCCAACATCTACCCAGATAGCTTTCTGCCCTTCCGCCGCCTGGTTGCGCTGCTGGGTGGCGTTGATGATTTCACCTTTAATTCCCTGCTGCCATGGCATGCGTACGAATAACCCGCCGTAATCATATTTGCTGATGGTAACATCTGTTTTAGCCTCCCCTTTCCATTCGAGATCAAGCAGGTACTTACCTTCCTTTTCGCTCATCGTCCAGTTCTGTGTCTCTGTGAGAACGGCCAGCCCCTTGTCATCCAGCAGATCATAGACCGTTTGCCATTTAACCTGTTGACCGGCTGACTGTATAATTTTCGCCGAAACACGGCGCCAGTAATCGCCTTGCGGGTTGTGGAAATAGTCGCGCCCGTTAACCCGCGTGAAGCCCCAGTATAAACCAGTCTGGTGTTTGTGGTGACCCGGACTGTTTTCAGTCATAATACCTTTGCCATCGGGAGCTACAAGTGGGTGCAGGTAAGGCCGGAAATCTGCGCGGGCATTTTGAGTAAGAATGGGTTCGGTGCCTGTATCGCCTGAGCGGAAGATCGAAAGAGTACCTGCCTGCTCGTTGTGAATAATACGCAGCTCTTGCTTAGCCTTATTACTGCTTTCCTGCTTTACGGCTTTCCTGGTCAAACATCCGTAGATAACAACGATGCCAACAAAAATGATCAATGATTTAAAAATCGTTTTCATATTACAAGGCAGTTAGGAAATAAAATGCTGAGCAAATTCGAATTTAATCTTAATTCTTATTGCAGGCAAGATTTAAAATGCATTGAAATGTACCTTACACATCGATGCTTTGGATATCAGTTATCAGCTATTGTTCGCGTGGTGGCTGATCGCTGGCTGTTGTTAGCTGAATAGTTCGTCCAGGTTACCATGAGCGGCTGTAAATCCAACTTCAAAGCCCATTTCGATTATTTTTTCCATATCAGCTTCATTCGCGAATGTGATTTCAACTTCCACCATTGTTCCGGAATCAGTTCGCGTGAACTCATTTTTCCAATGCATACCAGGAATGTCATGTGTCGTGTTGCCGTCCTCATCGCAAAAAATATCTTCCGCAGTAAAACTCTTATTCTCAACAACTGTTTTGAAATCTACCCGGCACCAGGTATCATTTCCATCGGGCCCGACCATACTGTAAAGCCAGAGACCGCCTTCTCGAAAATCCATCGACTTGGTTTTGGCTATCCATGGTTTAGGGGCCCACCACTTATCCAGTATGCCGCTGTTAGTCGAGGCTTTCCAGACTTCCCCGACCGGAGCATCGAATTCGCGGACTACGATAATTTTCTTGTTTGCTACATCCCTCGTAAAGGTTGTTTGTTTGTTACTCATCGTTTTTTGTTTGTTGATTTTTTTAAAAGAACATCAGTTGAAATACTGATGTTACATGCACAAGAAAGGGAGTTCATCACCCCCTTTCCATGCACGAGAATAAACGTATGCTATGTCTCAAATACTGTCTTTCGCTATAACGCTCCAGTCATCGTGACCATGTCCTTTATCGATCCATTGATCCATGACTGCTGCAATACCAGGCATTACCGCCAGCGTAACTCCGGCCTGTTCTGCAGCACTAATCATCAGCCCTGCATCCTTACGCGCCATATCTAATTCCCAGGAAGGTTCGTTGAAATTACCTTCCATGATCTTCTTTAGCCGGGCAGGCACCATGGCACCAGGATTCCAGCTATTAAATAAATTAAGTATTTCCTGTGCTGCAATACCATGCGCCTTAGCGAGAGCAAGGGCGTCTGAAAGCCCTGCAGTCATGCTCAGTAAGAATAAATTTCCTGTAAGTTTAATGCCTGCCGCTTTACCTTCTTCCGGGCCGAAGTTTATTAGCTTACCAGTCATTTTCGACAGATCCGGCTCCACCTTGCTGATCATTTCCTGGTCTCCGGAAACGAGCATAAATCCACTGCTGTCCAGTGCATTTTGCGGCCCCATAAATACGGGAGCATGAATATATGCAAATCCCCTGCTTTTCCATTCACCTGCTCTTTTGATAGCACCGGCAGCTGAAGTTGTAGTATGATCTATTATGGTTACTCCATTCTTGAATCCCCTACTTGCCGTTGCCAGCACTTCATCCACGGTTGCGTCGTCTTTCAGGGTAAGGTGAATAACATCCGCATCCTTTACTGCTTCATTCGCATTCTCGAATGAGCTGGCACCAAATGCTTCCAGTACTTTGGCTTTGGCCAGGGTACGGTTCCAGACCTTTACCGATTCTCCTTTTTGCAACATTGCCTTAACGAAATTTGAGCCCAATAAACCCATCCCTAAAAATGCTTTCATAATCTTTAGTATTTTTTTTCAAAGTTATGCAGTCCGTCACCCGATTTAAAATAAGTGTAGAACAATATTAAGATAGGCGAGATAAGTAAATTGCAGTTGCCGGTTTTACACCATGCAACTGCAGTAGATCGTATGTGGCCTCCAAATTGAACCCCTGGGTCACCTGTCAAAACTGGAAGTAAATAAATGAACTGGTACTTTCCTGGCTCAGCATAATCATGATGACCATAGCTCCCCAGGCAAGTCCGAGCACCCACCAGCGGATCTTGTCAGACACAGATAGAACGTTCCGGTTTCTCATTATCCAATGACAAACAAGCATAAGCGTTATAATAACACCCACTTTCAGCATGGTAAGTGAAGTCAATAAAACGGCTCCATCTTTTACGTTTGTGAACATGGAAGTTAGTATCCTGGAGGCAGTTGTGAAATCAGGTGAACGAAAGAATACCCATGTTATGTTCACCAGGAAAAACGTAAGCAAAACAAGCAGCAACTTTGAAGAAGCCAGTGCTTTAAATAACGGCACACTACTTACACCCATTGTTGCCACCGAACGCTCTTTAACAGCCAGAGGAGCCTGCCTTTTTTTAAGGTCTTCGATCAATTTCTCTGCAGCAAGGAACAGTCCGTGCAGGCCACCCCATACAACGAATGTCCAATTAGCGCCATGCCATAAACCACCTAACAGCATCGTGATCATCAGGTTGAGGTATGTTCTGAACCTGCCATTGCGATTGCCTCCAAGGGGTATGTAGAGATAGTCCCTTAGCCAGGAGGACAAAGTGATGTGCCATCTCTTCCAGAAGTCTGAAAATCCTATAGCTGCGTAAGGATAATTAAAGTTTTCAGGCAGTACAAAACCAAGACACATCGCCACGGCAATGGCACAGGTGGAGTAGCCGGCAAAATCGAAAAATATTTGTCCCGAAAACGCGAGAACGCCCATCCAGGCATCTAGTGTTGCCAGTGGAGCCACTGACCCGAAAACCGCATCTGCGGGTGAGGCAAGCATGCCGTCGGCCAGGACTACTTTCATAAACAAGCCAAGTGATAAAAGAAACAAACCTCTTAACAATTGGGTTTGATTTGCACTACGCGGTGTTTCAAATTGTGGCACCAGCTGCGCCGGCCGTACGATCGGGCCTGCAACGAGGTGGGGGAAAAAGGTAACGAATAATGAAAAGTCAAGTAAGGATTTTACAGGTTCGCTTCTTTTTTTATACATATCTATGGTATAACAAAGCGTAGTAAAGGTATAGAACGATATACCGGCCGGTAAAATAATATTTGGTTCGGCCGGGTGAAAATTCATTCCTATCGCCGATGTAAGGTGCACGAAATTTTCCAGGAGGAAAGGGCCATACTTGAAAAAGCATAGCATACCCAGGTTGCCGATTAGGCTAACAACCAGCAACAGCTTTTTCTTATAGGGATTCTCTTGGTTATAAAGCGCTTTGCCAACGAAAAAATCGACAACCGTAGAAAGCCACAATAGCAATATAAATGGCGGATTCCATGCTGCATAAAAAAGGTAACTTGCCAGCAGAAGGTTGGTCTTTTTAGCCTTCCATGATAAGGGAAGATTGTGCAACAGGAGCATCAATCCGAAGAAAACGATGAAGGTTAGTGAATTAAATACCATGACAATTATAATTTAGAACTGGTTAAAGCAATGGTGTTATTGGGAGAGGGGAATTTCCATCCCTTTTCTTTAACTATATTGATAAAGGTTTTAGTGAAAGTAATAGCCTGGGGCAGACTAAGGTGTGAAAATTCAGGACACTTGAACTTTGCAATAGCGGGATAATCTTCAAAGTACACACCCTGGCATGCGGTTATTGCCAGTAGTTTATTCCAGAATTTTTCTTTCGGAAAAGCCATTTTTTCCATGGCCAATAACGGGCCGCTGCTCGGTGGACGAACGAATATTACCTCGCCACCGCGCGCTTTTATCTTATCGCAGGCCACCTTTACAGATGCCATAATTCCGTCAACCGCACCCTCGGTTATTGGCGGCGCTTCTGCCGACATTTTGCCAAACATTGCCCATACCATTTTAACCTGGTTCAGCATGTTGGTATCCTTTACAAAATTGGCGCTCATGTAGCATTGGCGGTCAAACGTTACCGGGGTAAAGTCGGCGGGGAAATCTGGAAACTCGTATACATTCGGCCGATTAGGTATCCTGGCGCCAGCCAATAATGCGTTCAGCGAGTATTCTTCTTTATCGAGGAAATAAAGGTTCGACTCAAGCGCATGATTCACAGCGAAACTAAATTTCTGAGCCGGTGTTTCTCTTTTGAAATATTCAATGTTTTCTGCCGGCGTTTTATTGACATACGGCGCCTGGGTAAAAAATAAAATTTCAGTTGCATCAATTACCAGTTTGCCTTTGAAATTTTTGTCTGCGGCCAGATCGTCAAGAATGGCCCTCGGGCTACTCCCTACGTTGGCGAGTTGAATGGCGTGATCGCCCGTTGTGTTTTGCCAGGTGGGAATGTCCAGGTCGTACTTAATGCGCGATGTGCCGATGAATACGGTCGCTTTGTCAATGGGTTCATATACCTGTTTACGTTTGTCGCTCCAGAGGCTGCCTCCATCGTCGAAAGACAGGCCCCTTCCCTGGCTACGCAGGTAGGTTTCCCAGGAAATCAGCGTTAGTGAGACAAAAAGAAGAGCCAGTACGGCTGCTTTGAAAAAAAGACGTTTTTGTTTCATTTGATCATTTTTAAACATTACATTTTTTTTAGGAGTTATTGTGAGAGATTAATATGCGCGCTCGTTACTTTGATTCTTACCCGGCCAAAGATACAAGGCAGATATGCTCTTTGCAACAGGCAAATGATGTGAATTGAAGATTAAATGGTTTGAATTGTTGATTGACTGTAAAAACCTTATAAAGGGTATTGTGCCACGAAAAGAAGTGGAGTCGAAATTATTTCTGAATAAAGAATCTTTACTCAGTTCATAGCTTAAAAAACGTACATTGGTTTAACAATTACCTACAATGAAAATAAGGTTTCATGAGATTGAATTTGGAACAACAACGCTAACAAAAGCATGGAATTTTATCAATGTGCACTAGGCCTTGATTTGTTAGTTGACAAGACCGGATTAAAGATTTTCGCTTGTCAAATAAAACAATGAACAGTGACTTTCCTTAAATATTTACCGATCGATTGCTTCTTCGGAATTTTGTTGACACCGACTTTGGAAATGTTTAATGAGCTATGAAAATGCTCCTACTTTTTATCTAGCAACACGGCCAGCACTATTATTAAACCCTTAACGATTAATTGCCAGTAAGAGGATACGTTCAATAAATCCAGGCCGTTGTTCATGACACCAATTATCAACGCACCTACTATTGTACCTGCGATACTGCCCACGCCCCCGCTCAGGCTTGTGCCACCAATTACAACAGCCGCGATGGCATCTAATTCACTACCCTGTCCCATAGACGGCGAACCTGACATCACCCGGGAAGACAACACAACGCCAGCCAGGCCCGCAAGTGCGCCTGATATGGCATACACCGATATAATAACACGACTGGAATCAACCCCGGAAACTTTCAAGGCCAATTCATTTCCGCCGACTGCGTAAATATACCTGCCGAAGCGGGTATAGTTTAGAATGAATACCCCGAACAAAAGGACTGCAAGAAAAACAACAACGGGTATTGGAATTCCAAACAGGTATCCACCACCAATTTCATTGTACCCATCACTGAGATTGATGATTGGCCGTCCGTCTGTATAAACAAGCGACATGCCCCTGGCAATGGTCATCATTCCTAACGTCACAATAAAGGGAGCCAGCTTCTTCTTTGCAATTAGATACCCATTCACGGTTCCCAAACAGATGCCCACTATCAAGGCAGCCAATACCGGCACAAAAACAGGATACTCACCCGGATGAGCAAACGAAGTGGCTACAACAGCCGCTAACGCTAATATAGACCCTACCGAAAGGTCGATTCCACGGGAGATGATTACGAAGGTAATACCAACTGCCAGTATACCGTTAACCGATATCTGTCTCAGGATATTTATAATATTGGAGAGTTTGAAAAACGACGGAGAAATTATGCTGATTACCACCACCAAAAGCAAAAAGGCAATATAGATTCCATAACGATAGAGAAGCTGTTTCTTCCTGATATTTGTATAAAAATTCATGTATAAGTAGTTTCAATTTAGCCAGCTTTTTGAAAGTGTTGATTCATGGCTGCTCTTACTATCAGTTCCGGGTTGAATTCGCCTTTATCGAACGAACCGGTAATATTGCCGTTGTGCATGACAATGATCCGGTCGCAAAGCCCTAATAGTTCAGGCATCTCAGATGAAATCAGGATGATTGCTTTTCCCTGCTGCGCCAGTTGATGGATAATATTATAAATTTCCTGTTTTGCGCCGATATCTATCCCCCTGGTTGGCTCGTCTAGTATCAGGATCTGAGGATTGGTTAAAAACCAATTTGACAGCACTACTTTTTGCTGGTTACCGCCACTTAAAGTACCTACCAGCTGGTTCCTGCCTAATGTTTTTATAGTTAGAGACCTGATTTGTTGATCGGCCACCTGGCTCTCTTTTTTGTGCATTATAATTTGCCCTGCTTTGCAATAGTTGTGCAGGTTTGATAACGTGACATTGGTCTTTACGGAACCTTTCAGATTGAGCCCTTTCAGTTTCCTATCATCTGTAATTAGTGCGAGTCCATTTTTAACAGCATCGCGCGGAGTGTCGATGTTTACTTCTTTGTCGTTGATTTTTATTTGTCCGGAATTCCGCCTTGTTAAGCCAAATATTGTTTCCATCAGTTCCGTGCGTCCTGCACCCAGCAAACCGGCAAAACCGACTATTTCACCTTTGTGCACCTTGAAGCTGGCATTTTCAAATATCCCATTTTTACTGAAACCGCTTACTTCAAAGGCTACCTCACCCATGTGACTGGTTTCTTTGGCGAACAGCCCCGTTATATCCCTTCCAACCATGATTTTTATTAATGAAGCAGCAGTGAAGTCCTTAGCAGGTTTCGTGTCTATATATTGGCCATCCCGTAAAACTGTGATGGTATCAGCGATCTCAAAAATCTCATCCAATTTATGAGAAATGTAAATGATTGAAACACCTTTGGCCTTAAGGCTTTGTATCATTTCAAAAAGCTTTACAACTTCCCGGCTGGTTATGGCGGATGTCGGTTCATCCATTATAATGATGCCAGCATTGTAAGACACAGCTTTCACTATCTCGATCATTTGAATCTCGGCAATTGACAGATCACCTACCCTTGCATTGGGGTCTATAGAAATTCCCGTTTCTTTCAATAGAGAACTGGCAAGCTCATGCAATTTTTTTTTATTGATGATACCCGTTCGGCCATAACAAGGCTCTTTGCCTAAAAATATATTTTCTGCTACAGTCATGTTCATGACTGGATTTAATTCCTGGTGAATCATGGAGATACCTGCATCCAGTGCCGTTTTAGGATCTGTTATATTTGTAAGCACCCCGTTGATGAATACTGAACCTTCGTCTTTCTGGTAAATTCCGGTCAATATTTTCATTAAGGTTGATTTTCCCGCACCGTTTTCGCCCATCAACGCGTGCACTTCACCGTGTTTAACATACAAATCAACGGCATGAAGTGCTTGTACTCCGAAGAAAGATTTTGAAACCTTTTCTATCTTCAGTTTGTAACCATCCTCCTTTTGCGGAATCATCAGAATTATAGGTTTTAGTAATTGCAAATGAAATGTAATGATTTTTATTAATGATTGAGCTGCTATTTGGCTCTCAACATCCCGCTAGTCTGAGATTCTTTCCTATATTTATAAGATCGAATAAATCGGAACGTTACCCTGGAGATTTGTCAAATACTCCTGGTCACTCCACGTTAAAAATACCTTCTTGCCATTAAGATTGGAGCAAAGAATAATTTCGGATAAAACGAAACAGTAAGCCATTGAAAATTACAGCCCTGCAAAAATTTTGCATTTGTCCATTACTATTATGGGTACTCGCCTCGGTATTTCTTGCCGGTTGTAATAATAGACCGGCAAAAAAGAACCTGGTCATTGGCGTTTCTTATCAGAACCTGCAAAACGAGTTTATCATAAATATCCAGGACGCCGTTCGAAAGCGGGCAAAAGAACTGAACGTTGACCTGGTGGAACTGGATGCGCAGGGAAAATCTGAAAACCAGATTGCTCAATTGGAAAATCTTATCGCCCTGGACGTAGACGCTATTATATTGAATCCCTGTGATAAGGAAGGTTCGGCCCCGGCAGTTGACATTGCCGTCCGTGATAAAAAACCGATCATCATCGTTAACTCTACTGTTACTAACCTTGGTAAAGCCAACGCCTTTGTCGGCTCTGAGGACGCGGAAGCAGGACGAATAGCCACAAAACACATACTAGGCATCTTGAACGGCAAAGGCAATATCGCGGTAATGCATGGATTCAACGGACACTCCGCTGAAGTACAACGGTCAGAAGGGATCAGAGAGGTAATGAAGAAATACCCAGAAGCAAAAATCATCGTTGAGCAAACTGCAAACTGGGATCGTGCGCAGGCTATGGCGCTGATGGAAAACTGGCTTTCATCGCCCAGGAAAATCGATGCAGTTATTGCACAAAACGACGAGATGGCTTTGGGGGCGTTCAAGGCCATTGAAGCTGCAGGCAAACAAAAAGAAATCATAGTGATAGGCATTGACGCCATCCAGGATGCCCTAAGGTCCGTAGGTGGAAACAAAATGTCGGCTACGGTATTCCAGGATGCAAGCGGGCAGGGAAGCGTAGCAGTAGAACTTGCAAAAAAAATTGCCCAGGGTGAAAAAATTACCCACACTTATTATATACCTTTTCAACTGGTGACTAAAAAGAACTTGCATGATTTTATAAAAAAATGATTGCCGGACTGCAGTGAGCTGTTTTTTTATTCAGCTTTGTGAAAGCTCAAACATCATTATGATAATTGAATAATGGTAAATTTTCTTACCGTATGTAACAATTACTTAATCCAACTTGCTGGTGGTCTTAAGTAAATTGCACGACATATTTCTCTGCTCTTCTATCATGAACATTAAAAATTTCATATGAAAAAATACCTCCCTGTATTGATGGCTGCTTTTGCGTTCCTTGGTGGCAAAACGCAAACACTCAGCGAATTGGAATCTCGAAAAGTACAACTACCAAATGGCTGGTCGCTGACACCGGCCGGCAAGAGCCTCCATTTAGGAGACTTGCCCCTGAACATAGCCGTTTCATCGTCGCAAAAATTCATGGCTGTCACAAATAACGGGCAGAGCATCCAAAGCCTGCAATTGATAGATGTAACAGGAGAAAGACTACTTGATAGTGTTGTCATTCCCAAAAGCTGGTATGGTTTGCAATTCAGCAGTGATGAAAAATTTTTGTATGCGTCCGGTGGTAATGACAACCGCGTTGTGCAATATGCCATTGTCAATAAAAAGCTGGTATTAAAAGACAGCTTTTTATTAGGAAAAAAGTGGCCTGCTGTCATTTCCCCTGCGGGTTTGGTTTTAGATGATGTTCAAAAATTATTGTATGTAGTTACCAAGGAGAACAACTCTTTGTATGTAATAGATATCCCAACAAAAAAGATAGTACACCAGCTTCCCCTTGGTACACAGGCCTATACCTGTTTATTATCTCCTAATAAACAGGTGCTTTACATTTCACTGTGGGGAGGCGATAAAATATTGTTTTATGATACCAGGAAGCGCATAATGACAGATTCTATAGCTACCGGTGACAATCCTAATGAAATCTGCCAAACAAAGAATGGAAAATATCTTTTTGTCGCCAACTCAAATGACAACTCGGTCTCTGTTATCGACCTTGTAAAAAGAAAGGTAGTAGAAACCTTGAATGCCGCTTTGTTTCCCAATGCACCCAATGGGTCCACAACAAATGGTGTGGCTTTAAATGCAACCGAAAAAACTTTGTATGTTGCCAATGCAAGTAATAATTGCCTGGCGGTATTTGACGTATCCAAACCTGGTTCGAGTAAATCAAAGGGATTCATTCCTGTGGGCTGGTATCCAACCAATGTAAAAGTAATCGGGAGGAAAATATTTGTAACTAATGGTAAAGGTTTTACCTCAATGGCGAACCCCCGTGGCCCTAATCCCATCCAGCGCAAGCAAGAAGTAAGAATACACGAGGGAGATGCAGGACCTGTGCGGAATGTACAATACATTGCCGGGCTTTTTAAAGGAACCATGAGTATCATTAACGAACCTGATGAAAAACAATTGAGTGTGTATTCGAAACTGGTTTATCAAAATACTCCTTACACAAAGGAGAAAGAACTAACTGCCCAGGGAGAACAGGGAAACCCGGTACCTTCCAAGGTTGGGGCCTCATCGCCCATCAAATATGTGTTTTATATCTTAAAAGAAAACCGCACGTACGACCAGGTGTTGGGTGACATGCCGGAAGGCAACGGTGACACCAGCCTGGTGCTGTTTGGAAAAGACATTACACCCAATCAACATGCACTAGCCAAACAATTTGTATTACTTGATAATTTCTATGTAGATGGTGAAGTGAGCGCAGATGGACACAACTGGAGTCTAGGCGCCTATGCTACGGATTATAATGAAAAAGCCTGGCCGACATCATACGGCCAGCGCGGCGGAGCAAACGGTGGCGGCGGGTCTTTGGCTGTCGCAAATAATAAGGGAGGGTTTATTTGGGATCATTGCAAACGGGCTGGCGTTACCTACCGTAATTATGGTATGTTCATGTCGGGGGGCAAACCCCGGCTTCCCTCCCTGGAAGGTAAATTTTGTCCATACTATTCCGCCTGGGACATCTCTGTGAGAGACACTTCTCGTTTTTACCAGTGGAAAAGAGATTTTGATTCTTTGATAGCGATCAACGCAGTTCCCCAATTTAATTCTTTACTGATGCCTTGTGATCATACCGAAGGTGTTCGACTGGGTGCGCCTACTCCGTTCGCCCATGTAGCTGATAATGACTTAGCGGTGGGCTTATTTATTGACTACCTCAGCAAAAGCCCTATCTGGAATGAAAGCGTAGTTTTTATCTTGGAAGACGACGCGCAAAATGGCCCCGATCATGTTGATGCACACCGCAGCACAGCGTATGTGGCTGGCGGTTATATTAAGAGAGGTTATGTAGATCATACCATGTATTCAACATCTTCCATGCTGCGCACTATCGAATTGATCCTGGGCATTCCCCCTATGAGCCAGTACGATGCGGCGGCTACACCTATGTGGAACTGTTTCGATTCTACACCCAACACCAAAACTTTTACAGCGCTCCCGGCATTGGTAAACCTTAATGATAAAAACCAAAAGGTAACTGCTTTAACCATTCGTTCCGCGTTATTCGATTTGAGTAAGGAAGACGCCATACCTGATCTGGAGTTTACTGATGTACTGTGGAAATCTATAAAAGGCGAGAATGCTTTGGTACCCGCACCAAGAAGAAGTGCATTTTTCAAAGCAGCTGTAAAAGATGACGGTGAATAACAAACGCCGCGGTTCATGCAGCTACCTGATTTAAAGTTATCGCTTGCTGATCTTATTCATCGAAATAGCTTTCTGCAGGCTGCTTTTAAAGCGGGTTATATCCGGATTTCTTTTTCTTGCATGCTTTTGACTGGTGCCACTGTTGACTCGCTTTCTCCATAAATTAAAACTGCTGCGTTTTAAATTTCTTCTCATTAGTGTCACTACATCCGATTCGGAGTAATCAAATTGTATTTTAATGGCTTCAAACGAAGTTCGGTCTTCCCAAGCCATCTCAATTATCCTGTCTATATCTTTTTGTTCCATAAACAAAGTTTAGAAATCTGGCTCTTTGCCAGACCAAAGAAGTAATCGCCTAAGTTTTAATGGACGACATTCCGCCATCTACATGCATAATTTGGCCGGTAATCCAACCTGCATTTTTCGAAAGTAAAAATGCCGCCATGCTTGCAATATCACTCGGGGCACCAATTCGCTTTAATGGATGTCTTTGAGCATTTGCTTCTGCTTTTTGCGGAGTATTTATGAAAGATGCTGCAAGGGGTGTGCTGGTTAAGGAGGGTGCAATACAATTCACTCGTATTCCAGGAGCAAACTCAGCTGCCAATGCTCTTGTTAATCCTTCGAGGGCACCTTTAGAAGCAGCTACCTGGGAATGGAAAGGTAACCCGGTTTGCACGGCAACTGTAGAGAATAAAACGATGGAAGCATTTGCTGATTTCTTTAAGCGGGGTAAAACTGCCTGAATGATCCTGATTGCTCCAATTACTTGTAATTTAAAATCCGTTTCAAAGTCCGCAGGTTTTATTCTTTCAAAGGGCCTCAGGTTGATGCTGCCCGGGCAGTAAATTAATCCTGTCAATTCTTCGGGTAAGAATTCCAACGAAAGGTTTTCCTCTAAAATGTTTAAAGGGTAAAAGCTGGTATTCGGGTTCTGAATAGCAGGTTCATTTTTATAAAACGTTGCAAAAACCCTTTCGCCTGACTGGGCAAGTTGGTTAGCCAATTCTTGCCCAATACCGCCGGAGCCTCCGATAACTAAATAATTGCTCATTGTTTTCCAAAGAATGGCTAGAGAAACAATAAATCAGTCAATTTGTTTGCCTTCCTTATTCGATTATTTAATTCCTCGAATGAATAAGCGCTTTTTTCTGTCTGATTTAATAGTCGGCGGTAATTTTTCTGGTTAACAGAGGCTGTAAAACAGCCGGTAATAGAAAGAACGGTAGCAACTATCAAGTAGGTGCTTACGATAAACACTATGCGCTTCTTCGGCAGGAGATACTGATTCATCTTATCTATGCTACATTTTGATTATGATGTCAAAGTAGAAAGTCTTAAAGTTCTGACATTTTGTGTGATACCTGGTACTGCTGTGAAAGCGTTTGCTGACAGAAATACGAACGCTGATGGCTCAATGATCACTACCAGCAAAGGCGAATCAGCACTGGGTGAAAGCAATATCGATGACCTGGCGGCGGGAAGAATATTCTTCACATTGTATCAGCAAGAACTAAAAAAGAATAACAGCAAGGATGCACAACGTTATAAAAACGCAGCCACCCTTATTCGCAACAAATTAAAAAATGAGCATGGACGTATAAAGGAAAGTTTGCCTGGGGCTGGAGGATTTTATCACAAAGCCGTCTACCCTTCTCAAATGTGGCTCGACGGGCTTTATATGGGAGTTCCTGTTTACGCGCTCTGGCAATCTGCATTTGGTTCAACAAATGAAGAAGATGACCAACAGAGTTGGTTAGATATAGTTAATCAATTCAAAATTCTTCATAAGTATACCTATAATGCCGACAAACAATTGAACTACCATGCATGGTCGGCTATGCCGAACGATCCTAACTCTTTTTGGGCTAAAAAACTGAACCGTATCAAGGTTGCAGTAAAGAATTTCGGGGACGTGGTATGGGTTGGTATTTTGCCGCCCTGGTTGATGTGTTGGAAGTGATGCCAAAGGATCAGCCTGACTATGCAGCGATACGCTCCATGTTTAACCAGGTAGCTGCCGGATTAAAACGATGGCAGGACAATGAATCTGGTGTATGGTACCAGTTATTACAATATGATTCAACCATGAAGGGAGACGGCAAGGGCGATCTGGTAGGTGGTAAAATTTATAATGTCGGGACTACACCCAACTACCTGGAGTCTTAATTTTCTTCCATTTTTACCTATGCTTTCCTTAAAGGTATTCGATTGGGATTACTCGATAAACTCACGTACCTGCCCGGCGCAGAAAAAGCTTACCAGGGATTAATAAAAACCTTTATCAGGAAACAAGGAGCGGGGTTCGATATTATTCAATCGTGCGCCTCTGCCGGACTTGGGCCGGCCAGCAATCCATCACGCACCGGTACTGTTAATTACTATTTATGTGGCCCCGACGTAACGGTTGTGATGAATGAGGGAAATGCTATTGGCACTTTTATTCTGGCATCTGTGGAGTATAAAAATTATTTACGTTCAAAATAAAACAGTTTTCCTTGTTGGTTTGCCAACGCTTAGGGCACCCTACGGCGTTTCGCTGAAATGACAATAAAAAAATTAATGATTCTGCCCGTAAGCGCGATCCTCAGCAACCTTACTCCGGCGCTTTGCTATAACTCACAATTTCAGACCCATTGACTTGTCCGGAAATGGAGACAGACTGAATTTTAGGAGATTTCAGCTGAAGCGCGAAAACGTTTGTTATCCAGGCGCCCTACGGCGCTTCGCTGAAATGACAATGAAAAATTAATGATTCTGTTTGTAAGTGCGATCTTCAGCAACCTTACTCCGGCGCTTTGCTATAACTCACAATTTCACACCCATTGACTTGTCCGGAAATGGAGGCAGAATGAATTTTAGGAGATTTCAGCTGAAGCGCGAAAACGTTTGTTATGCAGGCGCCCTACGGCGCTTCGCTGAATTGACAATGAAAAAATTAATGATTCTGCCCGTAAGCGCGATCTTCAGCAACCTTCCTCCGGCGCTTCGCTGAAATGACAATGAAAAAATTAATGATTCTGCCCGTAAGCGCGATCTTCAGCAACCTTCCTCCGGCGCTTCGCTGAAATGACAATGAAAAAATTAATGATTCTGCCCGTAAGCGCGATCTTCAGCAACCTTCC
>JBBJOD010000385.1:0-5304 GCA_037721715.1 Chitinophagaceae bacterium
GATGCCGATAACTTTTTTTAAAAATACGGGAACCTCTTTTGTGTTAGCGAATGCAACAAGTGGGATAAGTCAACATTCGGGATGGTGGAACAGTCTGGTTTCCGGCGATTTTGATGATGATGGCGATGTGGATTATGTGGCAGGCAATCTGGGTCTTAATTCAAATTATCAGGCAACAGTAAGCGAACCAATGACCTTATACGCAAAAGACCTAGATGCTAATGGCTCCCTGGATGCTATGCTGTTTTGTTATATGAAAGGAGAAGATGGAAAACGAAAGCCGTTTCCCATGCATACCAGGGATGATTTAAGCAGCCAGCTGGTTTCTATCAGGAAGACATATCCAACATACAAATCCTACGGGCTTGCCGCAATGGACGATTTCTGGACGGTAAAAAACAGGCAAAATGCCATCAGGAAAACGGCAACTGAACTCAGGACGAGCTATATTGAAAACAAAGGCAACGGCAAGTTTGGGCTGCGGGCTTTATCCACAGTAGCGCAGGCTTCGCCGGTGTATGGCATGATGAGCGAAGATGTTGATGGTGATGGAAACCTTGATTTGTTATTAGTAGGCAATGACTTTGGAATGGAGCCCTACAGTGGTCGACACGACGCCTTTAACGGCTTGGCTTTGAAAGGAGATGGCAAAGGATCTTTTAGTGAGATGCCATTGAAAGAAACCGGCTTTTTTGTAAAAGGCGATGCAAAAGGATTCGCAAAAGTTCATACTGCTAAAGGAGAAGATATCTGGATCGCCACACAAAATCTGGACAGTATCATTGTACACGCCAGACCTGCGTTTTATACAGCAGCAAATGCAAAATGGATAACTGTAAAAGGCGATGATTTCTATGCAGATATTACCTACACGGATGGTAAGAGAAGAAGGGTGGAATTTTATTATGGCTCTACTTATCTATCACAATCAACCCGAAAGTTATTCATAGATAATGGTGTGACGAAAATAACAGTAACCAACTACAGAGGTCAAAAACGGGAAGTGTTATGAAGAAACTACTCGCTTTTTTCATACCATTTCTTTTGCATTCGTTTTCCAATAATGAACGGGCTGACTGGCAGACGAAATCAGAAAACGCGGAATACATTCATCGCGCTATCAAGCAGGTTACTGATGTAATGGTGCATGATATTTATTCGCCTCCGGTGGCAAGCAGAACATACGCCTGTATAGCTGTAGCAGGTTACGAAGCCGCGCTTCCTGGATACCTTGATTATCGCACGTTAGCAGGGCAATTACATGGGTTAAAGTCTTTGCCAAAGCCAAAAACGGGAAAAAGACTCAGTTATGCTTTGGCTGCTGTGCAGGCAATTCTGACTGTTGGAAAAGCATTGGTCGTGTCTGAAGAAAAAGTGGCTGCCTTTCAGCAAGCAATGCTGATAGAGTTTAAACAAACCGGTATGCCTACCGAAGTTTTTAATAATTCTATCGCTTACGGTCAAGCGGTAGCCAGGCATATTTTGGCCTGGGCTGCGCAAGATAATTACAAACAAACAAGAACGTTTTCCAAATACGCTCTAATTGCCGATGCCGGTTCGTGGAAGCCAACACCACCTGCTTATATGAAAGCGGTAGAGCCACACTGGAACCAGCTCAGAACATTCGTTATTGATTCTGCCCAACAGTTTAAACCACTGCCTCCCACTCCATTTTCTACAGATAAAAACAGCCAGTTTTTTGAGGAAGCTTTAGCTGTTCGGGAAAGTGGTTTGAACTTAACTGCAGAACAAAAACACATAGCCAATTTTTGGGACTGCAATCCATTCAAAATGAATGTGAACGGGCATGTGATGTATGCCTCCAAAAAAATTTCTCCCGGCGGACACTGGATGAATATTACCAGGTTAGCATGCAGGAAAAGAGGGTCCAACCTGATGCAATCACTTGAAGCCTATGCCTCCTTATCGGTCACAATTGCGGATGCATTTATCAGTTGCTGGAACGAAAAATACCGCAGTAAGGTAATCCGTCCGGAAACCTACATCAACCAACACATAGATGGTAGCTGGCTTCCCTTATTACAAACACCTCCTTTTCCCGAATACACAAGCGGGCACAGTGTAATATCCACTGCTTCTTCTGTAATGCTTACAGAAGTATTCGGTGAAGATTTTGCTTTTGCCGATTCCACAGAAGTGGAATTCGGTATTCCCGTCCGCCATTTTGCCTCATTTAAACAGGCAGCGGAAGAAGCCGCAATTAGCCGCTATTATGGTGGTATTCACTACATGCCTTCCATAGTTAATGGAGCGGAAGAAGGAAGAAAGATTGGAATTTTTGTTCGTGATAAACTAAGAACAACGAACAGAAAGCAACTGTAGAGAGAACAGGCTTGCACCGATAATAATTAAGTCGTGCCAATTAGGGGTAAATGGTCATTGACTTTAGTACTTTATAGTCATTTGTAAGAATAAGAAGGTAGGGGGTAAATTCTACTTGAACCCTAGATTCGCGTTGTTAGTCCCTTGCCATAAAAACTTTTTATGAAAGTTAAATTGAGCCTTTCTAATATCAGATCGCCATTTTTTTTCTGCCTGGTGATTGTTTTTTCAATCCGGGTTTTCCCACAAGGTGCTTCTCAGGACTGTGTTTTAATTAAGGTTGATCTAAACAGAGAAACAGGTCCATTGAATCCTATTTGGGCATGGTTTGGCTATGACGAGCCAAACTATACTTATATGAAGGATGGCAAAAAATTGCTTTCGGAAATTGCAGCTCTAAGTCCTGTGCCGGTATATGTACGTGCCCATAGTCTGTTAGTAACGGGCGATGGCACTCCAGCCTTAAAATGGGGATCAACTAACGCGTATACAGAAGATGCTGCCGGCAACCCCATATATAACTGGAGCATCATTGACAGCATATTTGATACTTATGTACAGCGCGGAATGAAACCCCTGGCACAAATTGGTTTTATGCCAGAAGCCCTGTCAACACATCCAACACCTTACAGGCACAATTGGAAACCGGGGGAACCTTACAGTAAAATTTTTACCGGATGGGCCTATCCTCCAAAAGATTATACTAAATGGAGTGAGCTGGTATATCAATGGGTAAAGCATTCAGTGGAACGTTACGGCAAAAAAGAAGTCGAAAGTTGGTACTGGGAAGTATGGAACGAACCCAATGGCTATTGGAAAGGTACACAGGAAGAGTTCTTTAAACTTTATGATTACGCTGCCGATGGATTAAAACGGGCTTTGCCTACTGCAAGGATTGGGGGTCCAAATATTGCCGGCACTTCAAGTGCGGGAGCTACTCAATGGATGAATAATTTCATAAAACATTGCCTGTATGAGACCAACTTTGCAACGGGTAAAATAGGTGCACCGTTAGAAGCGTTATTGTTTCACGCTAAAGGTAATCCTACGCTTAAAAATGGGGTGGTATGGATGAATATGGCTCCTCAGCTACGTGATATTGAAGCCGGTATCAAAATAGCAACATCCTACCCCGAGACAAAAAATCTTCCTCTTATAATAGGCGAGTCGGACCCTGAAGGATGCGCGGCCTGTGGCATGGCAACTAATCCTTCCAATGCTTATCGCAATGGTACCATGTATTCAAGTTATACGGCAGCTACATTTGCCCGGAAATACGAATTGAATGACAAATACAGCGCTAATCTTTTAGGGGCTGTTTCGTGGTCCTTTGAGTTTGAAGATCAACCCTGGTTCTATGGGTTTCGCGATTTGGCAACGAATGGAGTTGATAAACCGGTGCTTAATGTATTCCGAATGTTTGGTATGATGAAAGGCAAGCGTTTACAAGTAGAAAGCAACAGGATGTACCAATTAAAAGCTGTTTTAGATTCCAGTGTCAGAGGACGAACTGATATTGGCGCACTGGCTTCAAAAGATAAAAACAACGCCGCTATTATGATCTGGAACTACCATGATGAAGACAAGCAGGCGCCAGGAGAATCAATAACGGTAGCTATTAGTAATATACCATCTAAAAAGTTCACATTGACCCATTACAGGATTGACAACGACCACAGCAATTCTTATGAAGTTTGGAAAAAGATGGGGTCGCCCCAAAATCCCTCAGCGGAACAGATTGCACAACTTAAAAAAGCCGGCCAGTTAGAAACTGTAGGGACTGTTGAAAAAATAAAAACTAAATCGGGTAATACCATCATATCTATCTCCCTGCCGCGGCAGGGTGTTTCATTGCTAAAAATGGACTGGTAATGGGTGCTGGTGCAATTTTGTAAGTACCTGATTTTTATTTCTAATATAAATCGAATCCAAAGTCTTTTTAAACTAGCGGTCAGAAATTGAAGTAATCAGACACAGATTAAAATCATTGCCATGCAGCAGAAACAAGTTGCGACGCTTTTTGTAACCCTTTTACTGGCTATAATTTTTACTATAGCCACAAGCCACACATCCTCAAATAACTCACGGCGTCTTGAGATTTTATTTCTTGGTCATAAGAATAATACCAACCATAATTCAGAAAGACTGGCAGACATCTTTACCAGAGAATATTTTAAGAAAGGAATCAATATATCCTTTACGACAGACCCAGATGATTTAAACAGAGAAAACCTTGCTAAGTATGACGGGCTCATCGTTTATGCCAATCACGATACTATAAGTCAATCGCAGGAGAAAGCATTGCTTGAATTTGTACGATCCGGTAAGGGGTTTATTCCCCTGCATTCCGCTTCCTGGTGTTTTCGCAATTCCAGCGAAATTGTTGAAATGATTGGAGGACAGTTTAAGAGTCATAAATATGATTCTTTCCCTGCTGTTATCACACAGCCGGATCACCCGGTTATGAAAGGCGTTTCATCTTTTGTCACAAAGGATGAAACTTATGTACATGACAAAATCAGCAAAAGCATACAATTAGTATCAGAAAGAATAGAAGGAAACCATCGTAAACCTACACATGGGTGAGGCCTTATGGAAAAGGCAGGGTATTTTACACGCTTATGGTCACGACGAAAACACTTTCACTAACCAGGGTTTCTTACAACTCGTTTTAAATGGTATTCTCTGGTCTGTTGGAGAACAATCGGTGACAAATCTCCATGCCTACCAAATAGCTGATCCTAAATATTTTAACGGACCTGTTCCAAACTATGAGCGTCGGGATCCTGCACCGAAAGTTCAGGAATCTTTAACGCCGGAACAATCGATGTCTCTGATGCAGGTGCCAGTGGGATTTGAATTACAATTGTTTGCAGCAGAGCCAGATGTTGTGAATCCAATTTACATGAATTTGGATGCACGCGGCAGGTTATGGATTATAGAGACGGTGGATTATCCAAA
>JBBJOD010000386.1:0-5303 GCA_037721715.1 Chitinophagaceae bacterium
TTGTAGCTCAGTTGGTTAGAGCATCAGATTGTGATTCTGAGGGTCGTGGGTTCGAGCCCCATCATTCACCCTGGCGGTCCCGGAACATTTCCGGGATTTTTTGTTGGCAGCTGTGCACATGGGCAAGTTAATTCTGGAACAAGACTGCTCAAATTCAAGTTAACCAGCCGGTTAACTATCTATTACCACCACACCCCACTACCTTTTCAGAACCTGATAGCCTACGTAAAATGGTTTCACATAATGGCGTGTTAATAGATAATTTAGTGCAACAAATCAATGGTTAAATCGTTATTTTTGATTAAATGTCAAAAGTCATTGAATATATGTTTAGTAAAAGAAGTCTACCTATCCTGTTATTGGTATTGGGGTGCGGAATCTTTATTGCTTTTCGCACATTGGGAAGAAATGAAAATCCACCTACCAAGTATGAAAAGATCCTGCGCCATGTAGGTGAAATGCTTACCCAAATCCATTATAGTCCTAAAGATATCAATGATAAATTCTCCAAAGAAGTTTATAAGAAATACCTCGAAACAGTAGATCCCTATAAAAATATTTTGCTTCAGTCAGATGTGGATGAATTGAAAAAGTTTGAAACGAAGGTTGATGATGAAATACTTGGTGCAGCCGTTCAATTCGTTCCGGCCGTATCTGAAGTCATCAAAAGACGCATGGCTGAAACACAGAAAATGTACAAGGAAATATTAACTCAACCCTTTGATTTTTCGAAAGAAGAATCAGTTGTACTGGATGTTGAGAAGCTGAGTTTTCCCAAGACGGAGTCTGAAAGAGTGGAATCATGGAGAAAGCGACTAAAATACCTTGCTTTAGACCGGTATGTAGACTTATTAGATACACAGGAGAAGAATAAATTACTTAAAGATTCAGCGCGTTCAGTTGTTAAGACAAACGTTGATTTAGAGAAGGAAGCAAGGGTGAAAGTGGTTCGTATTATGGACAGAACATACGACCGCATGAAGTTCAAGGTAAATGATGATGATAGGTTCAACGATTATGTAAATATCATTACCAATTCGATGGATCCGCATACGACCTTCTTCCCACCAGTAGACAAAAGAGCTTTCGATGAAGAAGTAAGCGGTCACTTTTTCGGAATTGGTGCATCTTTAAGAGAGGAAGACGGTGCAATAAAAGTAGGCACCTTGATTTCAGGCAGCCCGGCTGGAAAATCCGGTGAGATACAGATCGGTGACGCTATTATGAAAGTTGGGCAGGGTGCAGAAGAGCCAGTAGATCTTACGGGTTATGCCGTACAAGATGCTGTTAAACTCATAAGAGGTAAGAAAGGCACGGAAGTACGTATTACGTTAAAAAAATCTGATGGGGCGATGAAAGTTGTTTCCATGGTGCGTGCAGAAATTATTCCGGATGATACTTATGCCCGCAGTGTAACAGTTAATAATGGTAAATCCAAAATAGGTTACATTCTGTTGCCTTCGTTTTATGCAGATTTTGAAAATCCGAAAGCTGCACAATCCTTCGACGATGTTAAGAAAGAAGTCATCAAGCTAAAAGCAGAAAAGGTAGATGGAATTATTATAGACCTGCGCAACAATGGTGGAGGCGCATTAAGCGACGTTATCAACATGGCAGGTCTGTTCATTGAAGACGGACCCATTGTACAGGTAAAGGATCGTGACGGAAGGCCGAGCGTACTGAGAGACCGTGACAGGTCCGTACTTTATGATGGACCATTGGCCGTGATGGTCAACGAGTTCAGTGCTTCCGCTTCTGAAATTTTTGCAGCAGCAATACAGGATTACAAAAGAGGCATCATCATTGGAAGTACATCAACATATGGCAAGGGTACTGTTCAACGTGTTATCGGTCTTGAAAAAGAAGCTGGTTTTATAGCCAGCAACAGCGACCTGGGTGCAATTAAATTGACCCTGCAGAAATACTACCGCATCAACGGCGGCTCTGTACAGCTGAAGGGTGTTTATTCAGACATTGTACTGCCCGACCTGTACGAAAAAGTGAAGCTGCGTGAAAAAGATGATCCGGATGCGTTACCATGGGACGAGATTCAGCGTGCAGATTATACGACCTGGAAGAGTGGACTAGACCTCAAATCTATACAGAATTCAAGTCTTGCACGGGTATCTACTAACAGCGCTTTTAATGTTATCAAAACCAATACAGAGTGGCTGGCGAAGCAAAATGACAAGGTCTATTCCTTGAAACTTGATAAATTCAGGAGTGAAAAGAAAGCCATCAGCGCTACCTACAAACAGTTGGAAACATTGAACAAGCTGCCCAAAGAATTAAACATCAGCCCGCTAACAGGAGAAGAGAAAAGGTTTACCAGTGACAAAGACAAAGAAGAACGCTTTAGTGCCTGGATGAAAAACGTACGCAACGATATTTACCTGAACGAGGCGGTAAACGTGGTAAATGACATGGTGTTGCAGAAGAATGTAGCGGTCGTAAATTCGACCAATAAATAGGAAAGTTTTTTGATAGAAAAAGGCTGTCTCAAAAGTTTGAGGCAGCCTTTTTTCGTTTTTGGAAGGATTTGTATATAAGTTGTTTTGGAGATGATGATTTTTAAAAGATGTAAAGAGTGATTGTATAAAAGCGGCTCCTTGCTTACGTTGATTCCCTGTTTTCGCTGTAATCTAATTCAGCCATGTCCACATGCGCTTGAGGTAAAGATTGAGCTGTATTTTGCGGTTGCCTACCTGATCGAGACATTCTTTTCGTAGTGGTAGCAATTAGTGAATGCACAAAGGGCATTATGCTTACCTGGATGGAACGTTTACTATTATTTGAAAGAAAACAACAAGTGCCTCCTAACTACTGATGTAAAGGTTTTTTTAGATGATATCCATGGCCTTTACAAATGATGTACACATGATAGGAAGAATTAGAGTGAGGTATGAAAAATGCAAGAAAATGGCGATAAAAAAAGCCGCTGTTGAAACAAAGAATATAATCCAGGCTAGTCTGTTACTTTTGTTCCGCGTCTCCATATAAAGATTAATTTTTACGAAAATAATCTAAAAAGCAAAACGATCATTTATTTCCTGGTTGAATTTTAATTATTAGCCGTTACCTCCAAAAGCTATCCTTCTTAAATCATCAGTATTCAATCAATTTTAGGACCCATGCTGTCTTTATTGAGTCATATCCCGATTAGCCAGCTTCCCCAAACGTGTGTTAATTACACATAACATTGCTTTTTGTGTTATTTTCGCTGCTTTCTAAAACCTCATACTGCATGAAAATCAGCTTCTATTTACGTTACCACACCGTCTTCGGACAATCCCTACATATTATACGTAAATCAAATGAACCGGGAAATATCATTGCAGCAGAAACCATTCCGATGCAATACATGAATAATGATTTCTGGCAGGCAGAGATAGAAGTCACCCAGACAAAAAACTTCAAGATCCTTTATAGTTATACATTAATAGAGGCCGACGGACTGCACATTTCAGAAGGCGAAAATGACCGTGTAATAGAATTGCCTTTAACCGGCTTAGGGGAAGTGCAGGTAATTGACACCTGGAATTTTGAAGGTGCCTACCAAAATTCCTTTTACACCTCGCCATTCCGGGAGGTTTTATTGGCTCAGCCAGAACCAAAAATAAAAACCAGGAGACTAAAAAATTTTACTCACCTGTTTAAAGTAAAAGCTCCGGTATTAAAGAAGAATGAAGTCATTGGCCTGGCCGGTAGCAGCCTTGCTTTAGGGGATTGGAAAAAAGAAGAAACCATATTCCTGTCGAAGGAAGGAAACTGGTGGACGGCCAAGGTGAACATCCCTCATGAAAGCTTTCCGCTTCAATACAAATATATCCTGTACAATACCAGGGAAAAAAAGGTGGTTGCGGTAGAAACGGGAGAAAATCGACACCTTTATGGCAACCCCTCAGCTAGTACCCTTTCGATCATACACGATGGATTTGCCAGGTTCCAGGACAACACCTGGAAGGGCACAGGTACATCTATTCCCGTATCTAGCCTAAAGTCAATAAATAGTTTTGGTGTGGGTGAGTTTACCGACCTCCGGTTATTGATCGACTGGGCCAGGGAAGTTGATCTGAAACTCATCCAGCTTTTGCCTATCAACGATACCTCTGCCACATTTACCTCCGCCGATTCGTATCCTTACGCGGCCATTTCGGCTTTTGCTTTACATCCTATCTATATAAATTTAGAGATAGTTGCAGGCAAAAAAAATGCAGCAATCATTAAAAAACTTCGAAAGAAGCAAACACAATTAAATGAAACACCCGTGCTTGATTACCAGCAGGTGATGCAATTTAAAATGTCTGCACTTAAAGAACTTTTCAATGAGCAGAAAGAGGATTATATAAAGGATACGGCGTTCTATGAATTCTTTACACGCAACAGGCACTGGCTGGTCCCCTACGCTGCATTTTGTAATTTAAGGGATAAGAACGGAACAGCAGACAGCAGTCAATGGAAGACAAACAGGGAATACAACAAAGAAGCCATTGAGAAATATGTTTTACCAAAATCCAAACATTATGATGACGTGTTTTTTCAATATTATGTGCAATATCATTTGCACCTGCAACTGACAGAAGCCTCAGAATATGCGCATAAAAAAGGCATCATCTTAAAAGGCGACATCCCGATTGGTGTGTATCGCTATAGTTGCGATGCATGGACAAACCCGGAATTATTCAATATGGATATGCAGGCCGGCGCGCCGCCAGACGACTTCGCTGTCAAAGGTCAGAACTGGGGATTTCCTACCTACAACTGGCAAAAAATGCAGGAAGACGGTTTTGCGTGGTGGCGCCAGCGTTTTGAACAAATGAGTAGTTACTTCGATGCTTTCCGGATCGATCATATCCTGGGCTTTTTTCGTATCTGGTCAATCCCTATCGATGCCGTTGAAGGAATCATGGGCTACTTTGTTCCTGCAATTGCTGTTAATTCTGCCGAATTTGCCGCGAAACAAATGCCGTTTGAGAGGAATCGTTTTGTTAAGCCGTTCATTGTTGATGAAACAGTAGACCATTTATTTGGTGAATGGGCGGATGCTGTCCGGCAGGAATACCTGTCAGAGGGTGAGGCTGGCATTTACCAGCTAAAAGAGGCTTTCGATACCCAACGAAAAGTGGAAGCATATTTCGCAGGGTTAGAACAAACAGCCGAGAACATTATAATAAAAGCCGGGCTGTTTGATTGCATTTCGAACGTTATCCTGTTTGCTGCCAGTAACGCCACGGAAGATGAATTTCATTTTAGGATAGATATGGAAAAGACATCCTCTTTTCTTCACCTTAACGCGCATACGC
>JBBJOD010000387.1:0-5298 GCA_037721715.1 Chitinophagaceae bacterium
TTATAATTACGTAACTAATCCTATATTAAATGGTGCTAACAACGCCTATTTGTACAGTACAGGTAATGATTTTATTATTGGTAATGCCACAGCTACAAGGCCTATTCGTTTTTTTGCCGGGGGTTATGCCAATAGTAACGAGCGGATGCGCATCGATGGCACCAATGGTTACATCGGGATAAGTAATACCGGTCCTACAGAAAAACTGGATATTACAGGCAACTTAAGATTATCGGGGGCTTTCATGCCGAACAATCTTCCAGGCACAACCGGGTTTCTGCTTCAATCAAACGGCGCAGGCGCGGCGCCAACCTGGATTGATTCCAGCCCTTACTTGAATTCATGGCGGCTTGGCGGTAACAGTGTGTTAGCGAATACTTTATTTGGAACCATTAATAATTTCGATGTCCAGTTTATAACGAACAATATCGAAAAAATGCGGTTGACAGGCACCGGGTTCCTGGGTATCGGTACTTCTGCTCCTACAAATACACTCCATGTTGTTGGAACCAATCCACTAGCCCTGACTGGCCTGGTGACAGGTACAAGTCTTGGCACAGATAGTTTATTAAGTATAACAGCCGGCGTTGTCAAAAAATTACCCATGACAACATTTATCAATAATGCAAATACCTGGAGCACCGTAGGCAATACCGGTACCACTTCCGGATCCAATTACCTTGGTACATCTACACCCCAAAGTTTAGTATTGCGGACAAATGGCGTACAGGGTATTATCTTAGATAGTATTGGAAATGTCGGTATCGGCAGTGCTCCTATTTTCACTTTAACTCCTAACAGGGAAAAATTGTTGGTAGACGCAGGGCTTAATGCAGACAATGCCTTTATCAATGTTATCAGTGGTAAAGCAAGCACAAACAATTATGTGCAGATGAACATTCAAAACCGGGCGAGTGGAACATCAGCCAGTTCAGATGTAGTGGCTACTAACGACCTTGGAAGTGAAACGGTAAACTTTATTGATATGGGTATCAATTCATCTTCGTTTGCAACAGGAACTATTACAGGCGCTCCCCACACCGCTTACCTGTATGCAACAGGGAATGACTTTGTGATCGGTAACTCAACTACTGGCAGGCCGCTGCGGTTTTATACCACGGCAGGCGGTATCAACGCGGATGCTATGCGAATTGATTCTGCCGGCAGGGTGGGAATTGGTAATATTCCAACACAGAAACTGGATATAACAGGCAATTTAAAATTTTCCGGCACTTTAATGCCAAATAACAATGCCGGTCTTACTGGCATGTTCTTACAATCGATGGGACCTTCAGCCGCGCCACAATGGTCTGATGCGAGTAGCTCTGCCTGGCAGATGACAGGCAATGCCGGAACCACTTCCGGATCCAATTACTTGGGTACATCTACACCACAAAGTTTTGTAATGCGTACCGCTGGCGTCCAGGGTATCATTTTAGACAGTCTTGGAAATGTAGGTATCGGCGCTGCTCCTATTTTCACTTTAACTCCTAACAGGGAAAAATTGTTGGTAGACGCCGGCACGATTGCGGCCAATAGCTTCGTGAACGTAATTAGCGGAAAAGCCAACACTAACAGTTATGTACAGGTGAATATTCAAAACAGGTCATCTGGAACGGCAGCCAGCTCTGATATTGTTGCCACTAACAATACGGGCAGTGAAACTACTAATTTTATTGATATGGGAATCAATTCAACAGGTAATTCAAGTGCAGGAATGCTTGGAGGAGCTAATACAGCCTACTTATTCAGTACTGGTGCTGACCTTGTAATAGGTAATTCGACTAACAATAACGTCATCAAATTTTATACTACATTTTCAAATACCGAAACTGAAAGAATGCGATTGATTAATACCGGTCTGATGCCAGGGGGAACTGGTGTACATGACCTCGGAGGTACTGCAAACAGGTGGGGAACGGTATATTCTGCAAATGCTGCTAATGTATCCTCAGACAAGCGGCTAAAAACCAATATAGAAAATTTACCTTATGGATTAAAAGAGGTTTTAGCACTTCGCCCAGTCAGTTATAACTGGAAAACAACACCAAATAGCAACAAGATGCTTGGCCTGATTGCGCAAGAAGCAAGAAAGATTGTTCCGGAGATAGTAGTTGGTGATGAAACAAAGGAGATGCTGAGTATGAAATACGACGAATTGATTCCGGTTTTAATCAATGCCATCAAAGAACAACAAAAACAAATCGACGAATTAAAGCAGCAGATTAAGTTACTGCAGAAATAACATAATTACCCTGATGGAAACTATTAACCCGGTTTCACATCAATCAATACCAGCTCAAACCAGCTTCCAAAAAGACAGCTCAGCGAAGTATAACAACCCGGAAAGAACCCCATAACCCGTATAATGAAGAAGACGAGTACATACCTGCTCTTTATCGCCATGATGCTGATCGCAGGAATGTATAGTGCTCATGCTCAATCCGGATTCTTTGTACCGCAAAATGCCAAAATTTTTTTTACAGGAAATGCCACCATCTTTACTGACGTGTTTAACCAGGGAAACCTGGGTGTGGGCAAAACAGCAGCGTTAAGTTTTACCGGTAAGCAATGGGAAAACGATCGTCAATCACTTATTACTGATGAAACAAATGGTGGTGAAGGCGCGAACGGCTCCGGTGGTTTCGTGCGGTTTCTTTCTACTGACACCGTTCCTCAGGTACTCATCGGCGGATACAATGCGGCTTCAAGGTTAGGACCCGCTTTTTCTAATTTGGAAATTGAAAGTTTAGGAGGTGTAAAATTAATCGGCAGTAATGCCAAAGTGCGCAATGAATTAAAATTTACTAACGGACTGTTATATGTAAACAACAATGTTTTGTTAGTTGGGGAAGGCAATCCCGGAGTGATATCTGGATACGATTCCCTGCATTATGTAGTTACCGATAGTAAGATGAATGATGGCTTTTTGTTACGGGAAGGTATTACTGATCAAAATGGTGTGGTTGTATTTCCCATCGGCAGCAGCGCAGATGCCTATACGCCGGCGGCAGTAAGAAACAGGATGGCCAGGGGAGATAATTATTATATGAACGTTGCCAACGGCGTAAAGGTGGATTCTCTAAGAGGGGAACTCTTAGACTACGGTGTTAACAAAACCTGGCAGGTCGGTAAACAACTCTACCCTGACGAAGACTCGGTAGATATAACCCTGCAACATCTAAACTCAGATGAAGGCAGTTTCTTCACCACGAATAGAAAGAATACTTATGTATCACAATATGTAGGAAACCGCTGGATCGAGGGCTCGCCTCTAAGTCCGCCGCAAATTGGCAATCTTACAACCGGATCAGCATTGCTAAACAGTGGCGTAAACACCAAAACATTTAATGGTACAATTTCGTCCGCCTCTTATTTTACCAAACTCACTGGTAAAGGCGACACATCCAAAATTAAGACGGTTCTATGGTTCAATGGTTACCGGTTAGATCCTGATTTTGTACGCATCTACTGGAGAACAAATCCAGAAATCAACAACGCGAATTTTGTTGTTCAACGAAGATTAAGCACGGAAACGGTCTTTAAAGAAATCACTACCGTCGCCACCAAGTCGATCAATGGCGTGAGCATGAGAGAACTCAACTACGAAATTAAAGATGCCAACAACTATATCGGGGTAAGCTTCTACCGGTTGATGATGGTAGATAACGGGAATGATTCCACCTATTCTAATATCATCGCAGTGGCACCAGCGCCTGGTAAATTTAAATTGATACTTTGGCCTAACCCTACCCGTGATAAATTCTGGGTCGGCTTAAACGGCGAGGTTGCACTAAAGTCAGTTGTTATCTGGAATGCGATCGGTATGAAGTTGCGTGTTGAAAATGTAAATGGCCGAAGCATCATAGAATTCAATGGACTTATTCCAGGCACTTATATGGTAGGATTTATCTCCACTACCAACTACATCATCGAAACTAAGAAGCTGATTGTGCTTGGATATTAAGCTGTCAAAGTTAAAAGGGTTCCATTCAACTTAAATAATTCAGGCGAGGCTTGGGCTAAGCCAGGCCCTGCTTAATTAGTAAACCCAAAGCTTCAGCCCAGGTTAGCCGGTGCAGTTTTTAGTCCGCACAAAAGCACCCATTTAGAAAATCTTCCAAAATTTGGAAATAGCAATTGGTACAGCACTAAGTATAAATTTGATTATCAATACATTATCTAACGGCATGTAGTTGGTAACCTGGTAAGGGAGAACAGAACCCTTATCATGAAAAATTTAACCCTACCTATTCATTCAATTGCAGTCTTGTTATTCGCACATTTAACATCATTTGCCCAAACCGGGGTATATGTTCCTAAAGACGGTAAGATATTTTTCTCAGGGAATGCTACCATTTTTTCTGATGTGGTCAATGAAGGCAAAATGGGAGTTGGAAAAAAGGCGGCCGTTAATTTTACAGGAAAGCAATGGGAGAATGGTAGTCAAGCGCTGATAACAGACGAAAGCAACGGTGGAGAAACAGCCAATGGTACGGGTGGCGTTGTACGATTTGTTTCTACAGATACTGTTCCTCAATTTCTAAATGGCGGGTACAATGCAGCTTCTCACCAGGGAGCTGCCTTTTCTAATTTAGAGATAGCAAGCAAAGGTGGTGTAAAACTAATCGGTAGTAATACAAAGGTTCGTAATGAATTAAAATTAACAGAAGGGCTGGTATATGTAAATAACAATATCCTTTTAATAGGTGAAGGTAATCCCGGGAAAATATCGGGTTACGATTCATTACACTTTATAGTAACGGACGATAAAAAAAATGAAGGTTTCTTATTGCGTGAAAGTATCAGCGAACAGGATGGTGTGGTGGTATTCCCAGTAGGTAGCAAGGGGGAGGCTTATACGCCCACGGCCATCCGTAGCCGCAGTGCAGTTGCTGACAACTATTATGTTAATGTAACGGACGGTGTTAAAATGGATTCCATATCAGGTGACATGTCTGCGCAGGGAGTAAATAAAACATGGCAGGTAGACAAACAGTTGCACCCTAACGAAGGCGAGGTAGATATTTCACTGCAACACCTAAACGAAGAAGAAGGTAGCCTATTCAGTGCAAATAAATCAAAAACTTATGTGGCCCAATTTTCACAGAGCACCTGGAAAGAAATGCATCCACAGAGCATGCCGGTGGCAGGCTTTCTTACATCAGGTGCCAGCCTGGTACAGAGTGGTGTAAATACCAATACATTTAACGGTACCATTTCAACGGCTTCTTATTTTACCAAGCTTACGGGTAATGGAGACACCATTAAAATTAAAACAGCTTTCTGGTTCAATGG
>JBBJOD010000388.1:0-5274 GCA_037721715.1 Chitinophagaceae bacterium
TTGTAACTGGGCGATTGAGTGGGCTTGCCATCCAGCATTCTCAGATTTAAATTGGGAATCTGTCCTTGCAGACCCTGGGTAAGGTTGGTCATTGGCCTGTTTTCCAGGTTTTTTGACGTGATCTGATCAACTGCACCGGTTGCATTTGCTCTTCTTTGTGTTCCATAACCTACTACGATGACCTCATCCAAAGCAGCTTTGGCTGAGGCAACCAGCGATATCGCAACAGCAGTATTATCACCGGCCTTTACATTATAGTTGCGAATCACCTGCTGCTGATATCCAACATGGGATACTATGAAACGGTAATTCGCACCGGGAATAAGCTGGTTAATACTAAAAACCCCCTTATCGTTGGTGATGGTACTCTTTTCAGAAGTACTATCGGATTCACTACTGACTGTAATAGTTACACCAGGCAGCACAGCGCCGGCTTCATCGCGTACAATGCCTGTAACCGTTGCGTTTGTTTGAGACTGGCCACTAAAGGAAATGCCCAGTAAGAGCAATAGAATGACACCCAGATAGCAATGTCGCTTCAATTCGATTTTCATTGTATTGTATTTAGTTAATTATGGTACTAGCATGCCTGGTATCTCGAGGGTCATACGCAGATGTTAATTAGATGCAAACATATCAGCATAAAGGTAGAAAAAGCTGATCGCAATCTTAAAAAATTATAATCTCTTGGTAGATGTTGCGCATCATCTGGTACTTCGGATTTGATGAACGTCGCCTTTGAGTTTTGTTTTTCAATCAGCGATTGTCATTGTCCATTAGGTTCTTTAAATCCTTTGTCCATATGCCAACTTTATTCTTCCGGGCGTCCTGACTAAACTCAGAACCTATAATTCATTGCTGGGGTAGTTTTTTACTGATAGCATTAGGGTGGCTGCATGGAGGTTGCTGCAATTCACTGTCATCGGTCACTCTTTCCTTCTCCAATTAAATTGCCTTTTTATCATTAAAAGGAAGAATGATGTGCAAGAAAATGAATTAAGCCTATTGGCCAATCGCTTATCTGAGTAACAATAACTGCAAAGAACGCAAATGTTGGCACCCCCCTGGATAACCAGGAAACTTCATCCTTCCGTTGATGATATAATGACAACGCTGGTTTTCACACAAGTAAGCTGCTCAACAAACTACATAGCTTTACACATTCACCCGCATTGTTTTATTTTTCTTTGTAGCCGATGACAGGACACCTCCGATTATTTTTTGACTGTCCCCTTCACCCACTACAACAGTATAGACACCAGCTTCATGTACTTTCGGCTGGTAGCGGTTAGCCTGGATGCGCAACACACTTACCAATTCCTGATTAGTTTCCTTAATGATTTTTACCAGTTGACGGGGCTTACTGATGAGCAGCTCCGGCAAATAAGCTGTTGCTTTGCGCCCGTCATTATCCGTCTGGTGGATGGTTAGCGGCCAACCCGGAAATTGGTTATTGCCAGATTTCACATCCAGGTTGGCTAAAAATCTGAAGGCTTCCATTTTGATGGTTCTATTGATGGTATCGAAAGTGATCAAACCAAACCCGGAAGATTTTTCCTGGGCCCTGGTATACCTGTTTGTTTCTTTTTGAAAATCATCTGTTGGATTGCCGACGGCATAGACGTAATTCTCGTTGCCAAACACGTCTCTGTAGCAGCCTGTATTTGGCAGGGTATGCGCAGGCCTGTCAAAAAAGGGCAATTGTTCCAGGTCTGGTTGTCCCCACCTGGGATAACCGGTTGAAATTGCCGGAGTGCAAAAACTCCAGCCACCATCCCTCGGCTCATCAACACCATATTGCACGATAAACGGCAGGTGCTGATCGCCATTTATATGAAAAGCACAGGCTTTCCTGATCACCTTCACTACTTCATCCCGCTGCCTTTTAGGCCAGCCTCCTGAATCCATATCACCCGGGAAAAATTCTTTCTTATCTCCATGATGAGTGCCCACATTGGAGAAGATAGTCTGGCTCAGTAAAACCTTCATATCAGCATGCTGCCAGTCTTCTACCCATTTATTCAGAAATTCCATCTGCCGGGCACCCAGAAAGCTCAACTTATCTGAAGCCAGCTCATCCGGTTTTACAGGTTCCGTAATGTGGTCTATCCGGCCCGTTCCTTTCCTGACCATTTCCGGCCCTGACTTAAATAACCTGTCACTCACGATGGCAAAACTTACCCTTCCATAATCAAGTTGAGTATGCCATGTTTTCATTCCCGAATTCAAAGGCTGTTTATGAAATGGATCAGGCAGGTGGCCGCATTGGCTGAGGATCACTGCATTTAACCAGTGAGGCGTTTGCACAAAACCTCCGTGCGCGTCTTTCACCTTTTCCCATTCTTCGAGTGATATTCCTTCCCCTCCTTCTCCCCAGAAATTTCCCTGAAAAAAATCATGATCATCCGGGGTACAGATGGTAGGCCTGTCGCGCATCAGGTTCCTGAAAACCCAGCCAAACATATACCATTTGCCCAGGTAACTTAGTATAGCCTTGTTTTCAGGCTGCCGTTTAATGGGATAACCGCCATTTTCTTCATACAACTGGTCACCCGAAAAATAAAGAATATCAGGATTCTGCCTGGTAAGATTATTCACGAGTGGGGTGTACGGATAACCACCCCAATGCTGGCACGTTAGGCCTCCAAATTTCAAGGAACCATTTAACGGTTCTTTACGAATCTTTCCTTCATAAACATCTTCCTTATTGCTTCTATCATAAACCACCCGGTATGGCAGGTCCTTGTTCCCCGACCAATCAGTTAACCTAAAAATTGCTGTGTACGAAACTGGATCAATAGTCTGTTCAGCATGCTTATGCCAACGACCGTTCATGAGTATGTCTAACTCAACCTGTTGAACGTCTTTTCTGCCCAGAGGAGGGAATTGAACCGATAATTTTAAAATGCCACCTGAAAGCGTATGCATAGTCCATAAAATGGGGCCAAAGCGATTGGCTCTTTCAACGGTGAGTTTTGTACCGGAAACATGAAGATCTTTCCACCAAAAAGCTTCCTCATTGTTTTTATTTTCCACTTTGGTTTCCAAAGCTATTAAACCTTTTAAATCGCTACTGATATCCTGTTCTATTGAAACTGAAATGTTTTGATCATCTATGGCCGACAGCGCCAACCTGGTTCCTGCTGCATTCGACAGGGCGTTTACTGTAAGGGTAAAGGAAGCCAGGTTGAACACTTCGGGCAAAACCTGCTTTTTATCTCCAATAAAAAGCAGGCGACCTGCAGTAACACCCACCGAAACGCCCTGGCCATGGTAGCAGGCTGCTTTAACATTTTCATCGGTGGAATCGGTTATCCCCACTGCAAAGCCTGTAGAGCCTTGTATGGTACTGCCTTGTTTAATGCCCATTGATGATTGCACCCTAAACTCGCCCGCCCCCTTCCTGACAGGATAAGTAAGCAGATGCAACCTTGACCTTTTTTCTTTTCCGGTAAAGACAAGTTGCCCTTTATTAATCTCCCAGTCTTCCAGGGGCACAGCCAAAAAGTTCTCGCCGATCCAGGTGCGGTCATGGATCGTTTTAAAATCCTGGTCAAAGCCCACGACTGTTGCACTTTCTGCCTTTACGAAAACGGAACGTTTCGAAAAAGCCAATAACTTGTTGAAAGGAGGCACCATAAAGGGTGCAACCGTTCCTAATATTTTCAAAAAGTCCCTGCGTTTTTTTTTCATATAAAGTATAATAATATGGAATGATCATTGGACGATTAGGGGCCAGGCCTTTCGTGCTCCAAGGGCGGCCTGCGCTGCACCTATGTCTGGCACTCCCTGTTTTGTAATTTATAAATTATCAATGAAACAAGTTTTTAGACGGGATGGGCTGAAAGGGCCCACCATTGGCCTGCCAGTGAATACTTACCAATGGATTTGCTAAATTTTTTTGATGGTAATAGATCCTGAATGGGTGGTACCCTTCACTCAGGTTTATACTGCCGCTTATAGGTTCGCCATTTTTGTATTGGTAACTTCCGTCAATCACCATGGCGTCATGAATGCGCAATAGAAAACCGCCCTCACCGCGCATCGTAAATGTATAGGTGCCATCGGAGGGGATCTTTATAAATCCTTCCAGATAAAATATCCCTGGCTTTACTTGTACATTAATGCCATCCATTTTTGTTAAAACGCCCTGGCCTGATGGTTTTAAACTCGAAACACGGGCAACCCATGGAAAATTGCCTTCAAAACTCATCCATTTAATACCTGGTGATACTTTATTTGCACTTACTCCCGGCACCATTGCCTTATCGTAAGGCCGTATTGCACTGGTATCGGACCTTCTAACCTGCAGTACTTTTGTTTTGAATTGCTGCTGAAGGGTTTTAAAGGAAGCAGAGGATGCAAGGTTCCTGGTTTCTTGCGGATCGGTGACTACGTTGTATATTTCAAAATCATCTGCTGCGGATTGAATGTTATACCTCACGCCAACAAAATCTCCCAATCGGATTTTTTGCATCTGATTTCGTAACCTCGATCTGTGATTGGGAGCAAACTCTTTAAAGTCAGGTGTTTTAGTATTGTTTTCATATTCAATGTATACGAGGCTTTCATGTTGCTTGCCCTTACCTGTAAGTTCCGGAATCAGAGAAACGCCGTCTATCCGGGCTGGTATGGCAATATTTGCAGCATCCGTAAATGTGGGCAACCAATCGTAAGAAATGCTGGGCTGGTTGATCACTTTATTTGCCGGCACCGTGCCGGGCCATTGTACAATTGTTGGCATTCGCACACCTCCTTCCCAAACATCTCGTTTAATGCCATCGAAGGGCCCAAAGCTGTTAAAGAAAGTAGGATGATTGGGCACAACATTGTCTGGCAAATAAGATTCGATAGAAGGCCCGTTATCGGAGGTAAATACCACCAGGGTATTCTGGTCTATCTCAAGGTCTTTCAGCAATTGCAAAATATCCCCGATGCCATCATCAATTCTTCTGCATGCAGTAGCATATCTTTTGTAGGTATCGGGCCATGCGACCTCCGGCGTAACAGCATTTTTGTCGTCATCGTAGGTGGCATTTGCATAATCAGGATGAACATAGGAATCAGGCGTGCCAGAGGCTGTGTTTATCATATTGCCCGGCTTACCCAGCCACTGCAGACCGCCCTTAAGTCCATTGCCTTTGGGATATGCCTGGGTAGGCAATTCCAAGACTGCATGTGGCACATCATAGGCGAGGTATAGAAAAAAGGGCTTTCCCTTTTGCCGGGATTTTTCAATGATCAGGGTTTTTGCCTTTGCCGTCCACAGATCTG
>JBBJOD010000389.1:0-5261 GCA_037721715.1 Chitinophagaceae bacterium
AACTCCTTCAGTTTTTCATGAAAACCATGACTTGACTTGATAATGGCAACCCTGGCACTGCGCACAAATTCTATCAGACCATATGGTTCAAGCACCTGTACCAGCCTGTCTGTTTCTTCACGTTGACCAGTGGTTTCAAAAACAGTATAGTCTTTTCGAATAACAATGGCACGGGCGCCGTATTGCCGTAACAGTCTTTCCACTTTCACTTTTTCAGCAATCTCATCAGTGGGCACTTTGTACAGTGCCATTTCCTGCCATACTATCTCGTCGTTGGTATTATAATAAACTTTCAATACTTCTACCTGCTTTTCCAGCTGTCGCGACAGTTTCCTTACTACTTCCTCCGTTTCATCGATTAAAATTGTAAAGCGATGGATGCCTTCAATTTCAGAAGGAGATGTATTCATACTGTCAATGTTTATCTTTCGCCTCGAAAACATGGTTGCTATACGGGTAAGCAGCCCAATATGATTTTCTGTGTACACCGTAATGGTGAATTCCTGTTTTGACATTGTATTATGTTTATTCATTCAGCCGGTTGAATTTCTATTAACCGCAAAGTCCGCCGAGGAGGAACCGCAGAGTCCGCCGAGGAGGAGCGGTTATCGCCGCTGTGGTTGGTGATAACACCAGCCACGGGTTAAAGTTGATTTCATGCACCCTGCCAGACGCCAGCATGGCGTCTCTACGACACCCCATGACACACAAATTCACCATTGACCATTCCCCCATTCCCCCCTACTTCAGCCTTATCTCACTAACACTGCAACCTTGCGGAACCATAGGAAACACATTGTTTTCCTTCCCAACCATCGCTTCCAGCAGGTAAGCGCCGTCATGTTGCAGCATCGTTTGCAATGCCTTTTTAAGATCTTCCCTTTTTGAAATCATCTGGCCTTCAATTCTGTAGCCTTTGGCAACTGCAACAAAATCGGGACTCGTAATATTTACAAATGAATAGCGTTTGTCGTGAAACAATTGCTGCCATTGCCGCACCATTCCCAGGAAACGGTTATTAAGTATAATGATCTTTACGTTTACGTCGCTTTGCATGATGGTACCCAGTTCCTGGATGGTCATCTGCATGCCGCCGTCTCCGATGATAGCGACTACTGTCCGATCCGGAGCCCCAAATTTGGCTCCGATGGCGGCGGGTAACGCAAAACCCATTGTTCCCAGTCCGCCGGAAGTAATATTGCTTTTAGACTGGTTGAATTTTGCATACCTGCAGGCTACCATCTGGTGCTGGCCAACATCGGTGACAATGATGGCATCTCCCCCGGTCAGTTCGTTCAAAACATTGATCACTTCACCCATGGTCATTTCTTCACTGACGGGGTTTAACTCATCGTTAATGACAAGATTTATTTCTTCCTGGCGGTATTCATAAAATTTTTGCAACCATTCGGTATGAGTTTTTCTTTCTATAAGCTCCGTCAGCATTGGAAGGGTTTCTTTACAGTCTCCCCAAACGCCTACGGTAGCTTTTACATTTTTATCTATTTCAGAGGGGTCAATATCCAGGTGAATGATCTTGCATTGCCTGGCATATTTATCCAGTCTTCCTGTCACCCGGTCGTCGAACCTCATGCCGATGGCTATCAGTACATCGCAATCATTTGTTAATACATTGGGGCCGTAGTTGCCATGCATACCCAGCATGCCTACATTCAGCGGATGATCGGTAGGGATGGCACTCAATCCAAGAATCGTCCATGCCGACGGTATGCCCGACTTTTCTATAAATTCCCTGAATTCATTTTCTGCCTTACCAAGTATTACGCCCTGTCCCCAGATCACAAACGGTTTTCTAGCTTCGTTTATAATTGCAGCAGCTTCCTCAACAAAGCTCCTGCGAACAATAGGTTTGGGGCGATAGCTGCGAATGAAATCGCAATGGGTGTATCCTTCAAATTCAATTTTTTGCAGCTGTGCATTTTTCGTGATATCGATCAAAACCGGACCGGGTCTTCCGGTATTGGCGATATGAAAAGCTTTTGCCAGCACAGATGGTAATTCCTTCGCGTCTGTAACCTGGTAGTTCCATTTGGTTACCGGTGTGGTGATATTGATTACATCAATCTCCTGGAAAGCATCCGTTCCAAGTAAGTGGGCAAATACCTGGCCGGTGATGCACACAAGTGGCGTACTATCTATCTGCGCGTCTGCGAGTCCTGTAACCAGGTTGGTAGCACCCGGTCCGCTGGTTGCAAATACAACACCTACACGACCTGACGATCGTGCATAGCCCTGCGCAGCATGAATGCCACCCTGCTCGTGACGCACCAGGATATGCTTCAGCCTGTCCTGGTAGTCATAGAGTGCGTCATAAATAGGCATGATGGCTCCCCCGGGATATCCGAATATTGTATCTACGCCTTCAGCAAGGAAGGCTTTCATGACTACTTCCGATCCACTGATGGTTTCAGTCCTCGTCAGTAACACATCCGTCTGCGGCAGTTTTAACGTATTTAGCATATTTGTAGAGTATTCCTTTTGTTGCTTTTAAGGCAGGTTGATTCCAATTATTTTTTCGAGACGCAATTTCTGCAGCGCTGATTTTCAGCGTAATACTTTTGTTAATGGTATCAATCTCGATCAGGTCGTCGTTTTTAACCATCGCGATCAATCCTCCATCATAAGCTTCTGGCGTAATGTGACCAACTACGAAACCATGGGTACCGCCGCTGAACCTTCCGTCTGTGATGAGGGCTACCGTTTTACCTAAGCCCGAACCCATAATAGCTGAAGTGGGCTTTAACATTTCTGGCATACCGGGGCCGCCTTTAGGGCCTACATAGCGAATCACTACCACGTCACCAGGTTGAATGATGCCGGAGTTAATTCCACTTATCAACTCAAATTCCCCATCAAATACACGAGCAGGCCCTTCAAACCTGTCTCCCTCTTTGCCGGTTATCTTTGCTACGCTTCCACCTTCTGCCAGGTTACCATAGAGTATCTGCAGGTGTCCGGTGGCCTTCAGGGGATTGCTGAGGGGGAATATTATTTTTTGCTTTTCGAAATCAAGGTCAGGAACAGACTCCAGGTTTTCTGCCAGTGTATTTCCTGTAACTGTCAGGCAATTACCGTGCAGCAAACCATTTTGTAGAAGGTATTTCATCACTATAGGCACACCGCCGATATTATGCAGGTCTTCCATTAGGTACTTGCCACTTGGTTTAAGATCTGCAAGCATGGGTATCCTGTTACTGATTGCCTGGAAGTCATTTATGTTTAGCGGCACATCCACACTTTTGGCCATAGCGACCAGGTGCAGCACTGCATTGGTACTACCGCCAAGAACCATTATGACGATAATGGCATTTTCAAAAGCTTCACGTGTCATGATATCTTTTGGCTTGATATCCTTCTCCATAAGGTTTCTCACGGCTTTTCCGGCTGCCAGGCATTCCATTTTCTTGTCTTCACTTAAGGCAGGATTGCTGGAAGAATAAGGTAAGCTCATACCCAGTGCTTCAATGGCAGAAGACATCGTATTAGCGGTATACATTCCACCGCAGGCACCTGCACCTGGGCATGAATTCTGAATGATTCCTTTAAAATCAGCCTCGTCCAGATTTCCCGCTATTTTTTGGCCCAGGGCCTCAAAAGCCGATATGATGTTGAGGTCTTTTCCCTTGTAATGGCCTGGTGCAATGGTGCCGCCATATACCATGATAGCCGGCCGGTTCAATCTTCCCATTGCCATTAAGGAGCCTGGCATATTTTTATCGCATCCCGGAACTGCAATCAGCGCATCATAATATTGGGCACCGCAAACCGTTTCAATAGAGTCGGCAATTATGTCGCGGCTCACCAGAGAATAACGCATGCCATCGGTTCCATTACTGATGCCGTCGCTTACGCCGATGGTGTTGAAGATCAATCCCACCAGGTCTGCATCCCAAACACCCTGTTTGATTATTTTAGCAAGGTCGTTCAGGTGCATATTGCAGGTATTGCCCTCGTAACCCATACTAACAATACCTACCTGTGGTTTTGCAAGGTCTTCTTCAGTTAAACCGATTCCATATAACATGGCCTGGGCGGCAGGCTGCGTAACATCCTGGGTAATAATTTTACTGTATTTATTTAGCTCCATGTGATGTATTTAATTTAGCTCGTTATGCTAAGTCCGGTCTTATTAATTTTATTTGAATCGGTTTTGCTGATTCTGTAACGCTGTCTTTTATAACGGTGACGATTATCAGAAACTGCTGCGCTCTTCACTCTACTATAGCATTTTCATAATGGTCTACCTCTTCAGCTGTCCCTATTTTTACTTTCATGCTGACCACCTTGTTTTTATAGGCATCCTGTACAATTTTACCCAACGATTCGCTCCAGGGCTTTTTAAACGGAACATTATCGAGTGAATCCCAACCGATTATTTCAGCGGCCGTTCCACAAAAATATGCGGCATCTGCACCTTTCATTTCATCAGCGGTGAACAATTTTTCTTCCACTTCAATATTCAATTCCTGGCATATTTCCATTACTGTTGTGCGTGTAATACCTGGCAGAATATTTCCTTTAGAAGGGGTAAAAAATTTCCCTTCTTTTTCGAAGAACACATTGGCACCGGGACCTTCCGCTACGTTTCCGTTCATGTCGTTAAGCAATGCCTCATCAAAGCCATTTGCTTTAGCTTCCTGGCTCGCAAGTATAGAATTAACATAGTGCCCGGATGCCTTGGCCTCGATATTAAACCCCTTTGGATTGGGTCGCTGAAACGAAGAGGTCATCACTTTCAGCAATCTGTCACCAAGAAAGGGAGCCATTTCCCACACCGTGATCACGATGAATGATTCGGTGTTCTTAGCAAAACTCATGTTGGCCGGCGCATAAATTACCGGGCGTATATAAGCATCCTGTAAGTCGTTTTTGTCAAGAAGTGAATAGGTAGCTTCCACCAGTTCACTCGTTGAAAATAAATAAGGCATGTTCATAGAAAGGGCAGAATTCCGCAATCTTTCGAAATGTTCCACTTCTTTGAATATTCTTGTTTCGCCACTAACGGTGCGGTATGAACGAATGCCTTCAAACACTGCGTAACCGTAATGCAATGACTGGCTATAGAAATCGGTTTTTGCCTCAGAAGCTTTTACAAAATCTCCGTTCAGGTAGAGAATAGTATTTTCGTTGTAATAATGCATTTTTTACCTCCTGCAACTGCCGGCCGGCAGTCTTAAGTTCTTTAAATGATGATCGATGTTAATTAGTACTGGTACGTTGCTGTTCCAGAAACAAACAAC
>JBBJOD010000390.1:0-5255 GCA_037721715.1 Chitinophagaceae bacterium
TTTTGCCTTTGTTGGGCAAATGAAAACTGGACACGTAGGTGGGATGGTGACGAGCATGAGATTTTACTGAAGCAAGAGTACAATATCGATGATGACAGGAATCATATGAAACACCTGTGCTCCGCCTTCCGCGATCCCAGGTATATCAGGATAGACGGGAAACCCGTTTTCAGTGTGTATCGAACAATGCTCCTGCCAAATATTCGAAAAACCGTTGAAACGTGGCGGGAAACAGCACGCAAAGAGGGGATTGGAGAAATTTATTTATGCAGAATGGAAAGTATCAGCCAAAAGATCGATCCGGTTTCAATAGGATTTGACGCTGCCATAGAGTTTCAACCTGATTTGGAATCGCTGCAGGCTCGTAACTGGGGATCACTTTTTAAACGGGCTCTTAATAAAGTAAAAATCAAAAGGTCCCCCTTTCTGAAAAACATGGTTTACGAGTACTCGGAAGTTGTTAAAAATATGATCGCTAAATCTCCGACAAATTATAAGCTATACCCGGGAATAACACCGGGATGGGATAATAGCGCCAGGCGCCAGGAAGGGGCTTTGATTTTTAATAATTCCACTCCGGAATTATACGAATCATGGCTTAACAACATAGTGAAATCATTTCGTCCGTTTTCTACTGATGAAAATTTTATTTTCATCAATGCGTGGAATGAGTGGGCAGAAGGCAACCATCTTGAACCATGTAAACGGTGGGGAACGTCTTACCTTGAAGCAACGAAAAGAGTAGTTGAAATTTATAATAGCAATAATGCCTGAACTGGCAATTGTTATTCCGGCCTATAAAGTAGATTTCCTGGACGAAGCTTTGTTATCCCTGTCAAATCAGTCTAACAGGAATTTTGAGGTGTACGTTGGTGATGACGCCAGTCCCTTTAATATAAAACAAATTTGTAATAATTATAAGGGGAAACTCACTCTTCACTACCACCGGTTTGATACCAACCTTGGAGCTATCGATCTTGTAAAACAATGGGAAAGATGCGTTTCAATGATCAAACCCGCAAAATGGCTGTGGCTGTTTTCTGATGACGACATCGCTGAAACTGGGTGTGTTGAAAGTTTTTACCATGCATTGAATGAAACGGAAGACTTTTTTGATGTTTACAGGTTTAATATTACAGTAATCGACAAGTACTCAGCAATGATCGCGGAGACTCCTCTTAGTCCTAAGGTTGAAAATGCCATGAGCCTGGCCTATAATATTCTCATGGGTAAACGTGGTAATTCAATGCCTGAACATATCTTCCGATTTGAAATGTACAAGAAACTTAACGGGTTTGTAAATTTCCCTTTTGCGCAAGCTGCCGATTGGGCCACATCGATTAATTTCGCTTATGATAAAGGTTTGTTTACGATCGAGGGACCTAAAGTTAAATGGAGGAAAAGTGATGAAAGCGTATCAACCCTGGCAAAGAAGAACAACAATCACATGATTTTTGGACATATTCAATTCATAGAATGGGTTATTAAGAGGTTTGATGCGGATGACGAATCGAAGTACAAGATCAGCAGGGAATCTATCAAAGAAGCTTCCCTTTTTAACCTCAAGTACATTATACAATCGCATTACGATGGAATTCCCTATTCAAGGTTTTGGAAAGTTGTAAAAAGAATAGCTGAAGTATACAATATATCATTCTATACCTCCTTTAACCTTTGTTTCAGGATTAACCAAAATATTGAAATTTATTATCTCAAAGTTAGGTTGAAGCCTCTTTTTGTAAAAGCCGGTCTAATGAAAACCTAATAAAATACAATAAGTCTAATAAGGCGAAAATCAGTGTATGGACAGGTTCAAGTTTTCTTTTATTATTCCAACTTATAATTGCGAGCGTAAAATAGTTGACTGTATAACAAGCATTTTTCAGCAGGAATACAAAGATTTTGAAATTATAGTTCAGGATGGTGGTTCAACTGACTCTACTGTTGAGCAGGTGAATGAATTAAAAAAAAGCCATCCTGAAGTTTCAATGATAATAAGGAGTGAGAAAGACGACGGTATTTATGATGCTATGAATAAGGCCGTTAATTTGTCATCGGGTACCTGGTTGTACTTCCTTGGAAGTGATGATTCTTTGTATGACGAAAAGGTGCTTGGAAAAGTGGAACTCTTTTCAAATAAATCCCCGCACTTTGAAATGGTCTATGGAAATGTTTACCGGATTCATTCAAGGGAAATTCATTTTGGAAAGTTTGATTTTGAGAAACTGTTGATACATAATATCTGCCACCAATCGATGTTCCTTAAGAAATCACTGTTCCTTCTATATGGCCCGTTCGATCTAAGATATGCTGCCTGTGCAGATTGGGACTTTAACCTCAAGCTTTATAAAAGCAAAGTTACTATCGGGTATCTCCCCATAATTGTTGCCTATTACAATGAACAAGGTTTCAGCAATACTTTCAGGGACAAGCTTTTTTTTGAAAAACTAACAGAGGAAAGAAAGCGCTACTTAAGCAAATGGGACAATTATATAAAAAGTATCTTCAAGAGAGTTAGGAATAGAGCCGCTAAACAGTTGCCTTTTAAATTGTTCGGAGATAAGCTGGTTCAGTCTCTTTTTATATTGTTTTTATACAATTTAATGCACTGAATAAGTGGAAGATGAAAAAAATATAAAGGTTGTTGTATTGATCATGGTTTACCAGGAACGCTTGAGTGATTGGGAGAAAATTTCATTGATCCAGGGTATAAATTTGCTTAAAGACTACCCGATACGAATTGTAAAGCCATTATCACTGAAAAAGTTAGAATTACCAGTAGACCAGGAACTGATTTCGACAGAAAGTTTTCCTGATAAATATTTTGAACATATTGGAACCTATAGCCGTCTTTTACTTTCCTTAGAATTTTACAAGCGGTTCAAACAATTTGAGTATGTATTAATTTATCAGCTTGATGCATTTGTGTTTAAGAACGAATTGGCTGACTGGTGCCTCAAAGACTATCATTATATTGGAGCGCCCTGGTTTGAAGACTATTCAAGTGATAATAATGATGCTGCACTTATAGGGTTGGGAAACGGTGGTTTTTCCCTGCGAAATGTAAGTGCACATTTAAGAGTTTTACAGTCTTTCTCTTACTTGTCACCTCCAAAAGAAAATTGGAAAAGAAGAATGAAGGATAGTCCAAAGGGTTTCAAATTGGTAAGGCAGGTGGGCGGTTTTCTGTTAGACTTAACAGTACGAAATAACACATTCTGGCTTCTCAATAGCTTCATGGGCTTCGAAGACCAATTCTGGAGCCTGGTAGCTCCAAAAAATTTTAAATGGTTTAAGATTGCAGATGTACGGGAAGCAATGAATTTCAGCATTGAAATGCAACCACGAAGGGTGTATACCATGAACAATAATCAGTTGCCCTTCGGGTGCCATGCCTGGTGGAAATATGATCTTGAATTCTGGAAACCGCATATCGAAAGATTCGGCTACCGGCTACCCAACAATGAACCAGGTTCATAGCAGACGGAATTAAATTATTTTCCTAATAATGCCGATGGTTTCCGTAATCATACCAAATTATAACCATGCTGAGTACCTGCACCAACGCATTCAGTCGGTATTAGATCAAACCTGGCCACACTTCGAAATAATTATTCTTGATGATTGCTCCACTGACAATAGCAAGCAAATAATTGAAGAATACCGATATCACGATAAAGTAGGCGCCATTATTTTTAACCCGGTTAACAGTGGAAGTACTTTTAAGCAATGGATAAAAGGAATTGAAGTATGTAAGTCGGAATTTGTATGGATCGCGGAAAGCGATGACTGGTGCGAGCCCACATTTTTAGACAACATAATGAATGGCCTGCTTAAAGATGATACCTGTGTATTCGGATACTGCCAGTCTTATATTATCGAAAAGATCAATCATATTAAGTGGATATCAAATTATCCCTACCTCGACGGCTATGTAGAAGGAAATAAATTTATCAAGGATTTTATGATGCCAAGTCAAGCGATTTTTAACGCAAGTATGGTTGTATGGAGAAGATCGGCCTTTAACAAGATATCTAAAGAATTCATGGATTATAAATTTTGTGGAGACTGGCTTTTTTGGATTGAAATGTCTATGCATGGCAATGTTTTTATTACTGGTAAGGTGTTGAATTATTTTAGAAGGCATGACAAGGATGTTAGTGGAAAAGCAAATTTATCAGGCGATAGCTTCTTAGAAGAATTGAATTTATTTCATTCACTTTATAAAAGAAAATGGATCAGCTATAAAGATTTGTTTACGTTTCTCAAACATGAATACATCGCTTATAAAGCCATCGAAAAATCTTTGAAACCTGCAAAGCGCGTTGCGATCAGCCAGTTATTTTCAAGTGAGCTTGAACACAAAGACGCGCTGGTTATTTATTACATGGGATTTTATTCTAAACATGCGGTAAAAAAAATATTCAACTCATTAATTTCTTAACATAACACCCGTTTATATATTTAACTGATTCTAATGAATAAACTTTTAGTTACAGGTTCTTCTGGTTTAATTGGTTCTGAGGTTTGCCTTCATTTTTCCGGTTTGGGATGGGAAATTCATGGGATAGATAACAACCAGAGAGCAGTTTTTTTTGGACCTCAGGGAGATACCCGGTGGAACCAGCAAAGACTGCAGACGCAGCTAAAAGCATTTCAACATCATGAATTGGACATACGCAACCGCGAAGAGGTCATCCGTATTATTGATAGTATCAGGCCAAACGCCATTGTGCATACGGCAGCGCAACCCAGTCATGACCGGGCGGCAGCTATTCCCTTTGATGATTTCGATACAAATGCTGTAGGTACACTGAATCTGCTCGAAGCAACAAGGCGATACAGTAAGCAGGTTCCTTTTGTGCACATGAGCACCAATAAGGTTTACGGAGACGCGCCTAATGGTATCGACATGATCGAACTTGACACTCGATGGGATTATGCCGACGAAAAGTATCAGCATGGCATAGCCGAAAATTTTACCATCGATCAAAGCAAACATTCACTCTTTGGCGCATCTAAAGTAGCAGCAGATGTAATGGTTCAGGAATATGGCCGGTATTTCGGTATGCCAACATGTTGCCTTCGAGGCGGATGCCTCACAGGACCTAATCATACCGGTGTCGAGCTCCATGGCTTTTTGAGCTACCTGGTAAAATGCAATCTCGAAGAAAAGGAATACACCATTTTTGGATATAAAGGAAAGCAAGTGAGGGATAATATTCACTCTTATGATGTTGCACGCTTCATCGAAG
>JBBJOD010000391.1:0-5245 GCA_037721715.1 Chitinophagaceae bacterium
ATTGTTTCAGCTGCTTCTTTTTGAAACGAAAAATAGCCTGACAGCTTATCAAATGGCAAATATTCAGGAAAACCCCGATCCGTAAACGGAAAGTTATATTTGATCACATGAAATACTATTCCGTTTTTGCTAATAGTCTGACTGCGTCGAACAAGTGGGCTGTGGGTAATAATATGCAGGTTAATTTCCGTTTCTGAGGACAGTGCCTCAGACAAAGTGTGTATCCAGGAAGAACTGTGAAGAGCTACCTCACGGGTAAGTTCAATTTCAGGCAATAATTCATAAACATTATACTGGGTAAGCCAGGCAACTTTTATCACGTTATAGTATTTTATTCACTCAGTACATGAGTACGAGTTCCTCAAGCTGAATTCGGAAAAGAATTTAGTGCGCCCTTCCATTGGTAGTATAAATTTGAAATAAGGCCCAGCTACATAAAGTGTATACTTAACGAATGCTTTTCCCAAATAACCTCCTGGGTCCAAAACGGTATAAGCCAGAAAAAAGAAACGATGACGAGTAGCTTTAACATGTTATTGTGGATGATGTTTCCCGTTCTTAAGGTTGACCATAATTTAACTGCGTTTCTAAATAGGGATAGAAGAATTAGGAGGTATATTATCGTTCCAATAATGCCTCTGTGAAACAGACAGGTTATAAAAAAATTGTGGGCTGTTGCAATCGTGTCGGGCAATCCGAAATGATACAGATCTACGTAGCCGACACCGGAGGAGGCATGCTTTTCCCAAACATTCAAGGCAAATTCCCGGGATACTGACCGCCCTTTATCCCACTCAGGATTATTGGTATCCAAAGCGAACATTACTGTCTCTGAAAGTTTTTCTATCGGGTCGTACCCTTTTTGCCGAAGGATACCGCTGAACAAAAAGTAACATAAGCCAATTAGGACACCCATACTAAATAACTTATTTACAGCACCAAATCTGCTCCTTGAAAAAACAACAACGTATAATATAGTGATCAGGATTATAGAGAACAAGTTGCCGCGGTGGAACGTAATGATCAGCTCGACATAGATACCAAGGATAGCAGCAGTGTAAATTCCTTTCTTCCAAAGGACTGTTTCGAGGTCTCTGAAATATAAACTGAATGCGTAAACAAATGGGGTTAAAACAGCTGTGGAAACAGTCTCCTTGGTACCGATCACTTCAAGACCCACCCTGATGTCCAAATCACTAAAGATGACGTTCCCAAATAAGAATGAGTATAATAAGTAGGCATTAGTGATTATTAAAACTGTCGCGCCCCAAAATGCGGTGAACTTAAGCAACATAATAATTTTATCTGTTGAAATTTTAAAAGTCAACAAATCAATTAGAATAAAAAAATTAAGGGTGCAGAGAAACCATGAAATTTGCCAGCCAGTATTGATCGCACCCCAGGATTTTAATAATTGAAAACCTTCAAAGAATAGATACATGAAGCACAAGAACACTATGTCACCATTCCTATTCTTTAGAATAGCAAGATTATTCCCTACCTGATATAGATAGCTGCAGATGATCCAAAGAATAGTAAGATCAATCCATCGCACACCAAGAGAAGGCACACGATATAGTGTTTGTACATCGATGCCAAGAACATTTGCAAATGTAGATGACACAACAGAAATCAGGTAAACGGTGACTAATATCTTGAATTTTGACATTTATAGTCTCATAGCATTTATTGAACAAAGCCCCACCAGGCTGGTATGTGCTTCCGTTCGATTACAACCGCCGGTGGGGTTTTTGATCGCACCGACAAGAAAGATGACCTGGGTTGCCGACATCAAATAATTTCTCTTTTTTTAAAAACAGCCGTTACATTTTGACCTTTACCGTGCCATGCAACATGAGAAGAATGTCGGGACATTCGTTTTGCCAGGATGCCGGCTATCTTCATCCGGATTTTATACCGTAGGCTATTGTCTAAGAGTTTTACTTTGTTCCTGTTGGAAAACGGCAAAGACCTTTCTAACAACACGGAAAAAAAAGAGGTAACATGGAGCGGATCCAGGCTATCGTGAAAAATTTCGACTGAATCAAAATCAATAAGCTTTATCAAATGTTGTAATGCTTTATCCGTCCACCTGCTTATATGATGGGGTGGCATATTCAATATCGAATTCGTGGAAAACTGTAAGTAGCTCTCTTCGCTTGGAACCGCGATAATCAGTTTTCCACCCGGCTTCACACAATCAGCACAAGACTTTATGAAAGAGGGCAAATCCGTCACATGTTCCAGCACCTGAAAGGCTGTTACGAAGTCGTACTTTTTAGAATGCAATTGAGCATGCTCTTCTACTGACTGATTTAGAATAGAAGTACCGTTTTCACCCCCTGATTTGATGGCTTCCTTACTAAACTCAAGACCGGTAAAATTGCTTGTGGGAATGAATTTTCTGAACTCGCCCTTCCCGCATCCTACATCAAGCACAGATGATGAGGGAGTTACAATATGGGCTGCAAGGTTATATTCTTCTTTGCTATCCCTGTAATAGTGATCGGCTTTTTGCAATACGGAATAAAAGTTCTCATCCCCTGCTACGATAGGATCATAAAATTTCAGGTCGCAGGAATTACACCTGACTAACTTGATCACTGAGGTAGTAAACAAGTAACTGAAATCAGCTTTAAAAAGATTACGGTATCTTTTAATTAATCCGTCAGTGTCCACAGAACCTATAACTTCCGTTTCAGTTGAGGCACAGAGCAAACAGTGTTTCATATTTTCAAAGAGCGGTTTAGATTCATCGTGACGCTTGACAGGATCAATTCCAAATGTGCGACGTTGATCTGTCAATTATTTTTTTGTATTGAGTTGACCAAAGGATGAGTGAGATCAGGGCCCAGATATTGGTGAGAACAATGAGGCCGTCTAATCCCAGTTGTAGTACTTTAATAAAAAAGTAGCCAAGGGGCACATGAGCGAGGCTAACGAAAACGCAAAAGTAGGCTTGCAGCCTGATCTTGCCGGTTCCGTTAATAAAAGATGTATATGTGCTGGCGAACAAAGACAGTCCTACGTTGATAGCGATAAGCACACTTAAGGTTAGCGGAATTTCTATAGTAGGGTTTATCCAGAGTTTGTATACCCAGGAACTCACAACCAACATCAATAGCGTAACAACCAACAAAGCCACACAAAGCAGATTAGCCTGTTTGGTTACCTTTCTTATCCATGCCCAATCTTTTACGGTATATGCGTCTGTATAGGCTGTCCAGAATGGAGAATTGACCAATGAGTAGGCAATGGTCACCACACTAAAGTATCGAAACACGATGTTATAATAAGTAACCTGCTCATTTCCCAGAAAATAAGAAATTATAAAATTGTTAGAACTAAAGATTATAAGCCCCGCTATCTGAATAATAAAAAACTTAAATCCCAGGTTAAGCAAATCTTTCCTGCAGCTGAAGTCTATGGTAGCAATACCAGGACGTAGCTGTCTGTACTTCGTTGCAAAAAGAAGTAGTGATATCACGAGCAGCACGGCGCAAGGCACTATTGCAAATAGCAGTGAAATCAAATACAGGGAGCCGGTGAAAAAACTTTTGAAAAAAACGAGGCACAATAACGAAAGTGCATTGGTGAATAGGTAGATGGAATTTGCCAGAGTGTGCTTTTGGTCCGCTGTTAGAATGGAGATGATCGGCTTTAAAAAAAACTGCACACAAAAGGAAGTGAACACCCAAAATACCAACGATTGCAAAGTATCGTCTGACACGGAGCTATGAAAAAGCCCTTGCCAGTTCACTTCGGGCAGAACGATAAAGAACAGCATCCAAACAGGGGTTATAATCAGGAACAGCAGCGCATAAGTTGTAGAGGTATATTTTTTGGCTGATTCCGGATCTTTCAGAGTGATTGCCTCAGTAATTTTATTTCGTAAACTTGACACTAATCCAATGTCGAAAATGGTAATCCATGTCATAATAGAACTGACCGTGAGCCAGACCCCGTAATTTTCAACCTGGATATAGTTGATTGATACAGACACCAGCCAAAATCCCGATAAGATGCTTAAAAGCTTAATGGCGAAAGAATTTGAAGCACTCAGGATGATCTTTCTGCTTCGGTCAGATTGATTGAAGAGTAGCCTGTTCTTATGAAAAGCGATTGCGTTCAGGATTTTCATATTCCTATTACCAGCATAAATTTAAGTTCGTACTTAAACTGGGTCATCATCTTACTTGTTTACGAAAATGAACATCAAACTAAATTGCATTCGGTTGCAGCCTGCAGCTTTGGCTCAAAAGGATTGCAACTTTAGAGGGGCTCCTTTATCTACCGGGAGGGGGTCGTTACATTTACAAACTCAGAGCGGTGTGAATTACTGCCTCACCGCCCTCGCCCGTTCCCTAGTTTCCTGATTGATTAAAGAACAGGAATTTCAGACAAGTGCACAGATTTTTGCCTGTAGATATTGGAATGCTTATCTCGCCAGGCGGATATACTGAATTTATGTGAGGCTCTCTCATATTGCCTTTGAGCCTTTCCTTCGAGCAAATTAAGATCGATGTTCATGATCAGATCAAGGAACGTTTTCCTTGCTCCTGATTGACTCACTAAACCTTCGTCTCCCAGCACCTCTTGTATTGCGCCGGTATCAATAGCCAGTGAATAGGTTCCCGCTGCGATAGCCTCAATTATAGTATAACCAAAAGCTTCGTTGGTGGCGGTATGAATGTACAAGCCTGACTGAGAAATAACTTTCCAGGGCTTCGGAATCCAGCCTAACAATTTAACAACATCTCCCAGCCCATAGTCCTGGATCAACTTTTTGTAGGAATGAAAATTTGGACCTGTACCAATAAGCCAAATCTCAAAACTCAGGTAGTTTTGGCTCACAAGATCTTTGGCGACTTCTATCAACAACACCTGATTTTTTCTATCCTCCAGCGTTCCACAATTGGTAATAATTAACTTATCATTCCTCTTGATACCCCGCTCCTGTTTTATTGTTTGAAAGTCAACTGCGTTGTGTACAATCGAAACTTTACTCTTTTCCGGAATAAAAAACCTGCTCTTTTCTGCAACATATTCAGACACGCAGATAAACTGATCCGGGGCGTTGAAAAATTTCCTAAATGCTGCCTTCAGGGAAATCAGGCTCCCTTTTGTGAGCTCATAGTTTTGCTGCAGTTCAGAAACGGGATCGTCATTATAGTGACAGGTGGTAATAATTGTCTCGTCTTTAAATAACTGTCGCACAACAAATGCCGAAATGGGGTCCTGTGCA